>JANYIP010000091.1 GCA_025361995.1 Streptomycetales bacterium
GTCGGCCAGCGAGGACAGCTGGGCGGCGTCCGCGAGGTCAGCCTCGGACACCGCGCCGACCGGCACGAAGTCGCTCGCCTGCCGGTTGCCGAGGGTGATCGTGCCGGTCTTGTCGAGCAGCAGCGTGTTGACGTCGCCGGCCGCCTCGACGGCGCGCCCGGACATGGCCAGGACGTTGCGCTGCACCAACCGGTCCATCCCGGCGATACCGATGGCCGACAGCAGCGCCCCGATCGTCGTCGGGATCAGGCACACGAGCAGGGCGACCAGCACCGTGATCGACTGCTCGGCGCCGGAGAACACTGCCAGCGGCTGAAGGGTGGCCACAGCGAGCACGAAGATGATCGTGAGGCTGGCGAGCAGGATGTTGAGCGCGATCTCGTTCGGCGTCTTCTGCCGCGAGGCCCCCTCGACCAGGGCGATCATCCGGTCGATGAACGTCTCGCCCGGCTTGCTGGTGATCTTGACGACGACCCGGTCGGACAGCACCTTCGTCCCGCCGGTGACCGACGAGCGGTCACCTCCGGACTCCCGGATCACCGGTGCCGACTCGCCGGTGATGGCCGACTCGTCGACGCTCGCCACCCCCTCGACGACGTCGCCGTCGCCGGGGATGATCTGGCCGGCCTCGACCACGACGTGGTCGCCGAGCTGGAGCAGAGCTGCGGCGACAGCCTCCTCCGCAGTGGTGGCCGGATCAGCGCCCGGGGCCCACCCGACCAGCCGGCGCGCCACCGTCTCGGTCTTGGTCCGGCGGAGCGTCTCGGCCTGGGCCTTGCCGCGACCCTCGGCCACCGCCTCCGCCAGGTTGGCGAAGACGACCGTCAGCCACAGCCAGATCGCGATGGACCAGCCGAACGCTGTCTCGTCCCGCAGCGAGAGGACGGTCGTGAACACCGCGCAGATCTCGACGATGAACATGACCGGGTTGTGCCACATGACCCGTGGGTCGAGCTTTCGCACCGCGTCAGGCAGTGCGGCGACGAGCTGCCTGGGGTCGAGCAGGCCGCCCGAGACCCGCCGAGGCGTACCCGGGTCGGGAAGCGCCGGGCCCGCAGGGGGGGTGGTGACAGTGGTGGACATCAGTGCAGGCCTTCCGCGAGCGGTCCGAGGGCGAGCGCAGGGACGTAGGTGAGCGCGACCACGACGATGATCACGCCGAGGAGTAGGCTGATGAACAGTGGCTTGTGCGTGGGCAGCGTCCCGGCCGTCACCGGCACCGGCTGCTGGCGGGCCAGCGACCCGGCGAGGGCCAGCGCGAAGACGATCGGCAGGAATCGGGCCAGCAGCATGGCTAGACCGAGGGCGGTGTTCCACCACACGGTGTTGACGCCGATCCCGGCGAACGCCGACCCGTTGTTGTTCGACGCCGAGGTGAAGGCGTAGAGCACCTCTGACAACCCGTGCGGGCCGGAGTTCAGCATGGACTTGCGTTCACCTGGCAAAGCCATGGCGATCCCCGTCCCGATCAGGACGCACGCGGGCGTGGCGAGGATGTACAGGGAGGCGAGCTTCATCTCCCTCGCCCTGATCTTCTTGCCGAGGTACTCCGGGGTGCGCCCCACCATGAGGCCGGCGACGAACACCGCGACGACCGCAAGGATCAAGATGCCGTAGAGGCCGGATCCGACGCCGCCGGGCGCCACCTCGCCGGTCATCATGTCGATGATGGCCGTGCCACCGCCGAGCGGGGTGAAGCTGTCGTGGAAACTGTTGACGGCGCCGGTCGAGGTCAGGGTGGTCGACGACGCGAACAGTGCCGAGGCGGGTACGCCGAAGCGGGTCTCCTTGCCCTCCATCGCAGCGCCGGCCGCGGTCGGTGCGGCCCCGCCGTGCTGCATCTCGAAGGCGGTCATGGCAAACACCGACACCACCCAGATCACTGCCATGGCGGTGAGGATCGCGTAGCCCTGGCGCTTGTCGCCGATCAGTTTGCCGAACGTGCGGGCCAGCGAGAACGGGATGACCAGGAGCATGAAGATCTCGAGCAGGTTGGTCCACGTGGTCGGGTTCTCGAAGGGGTGCGCAGAGTTCGCGTTGTAGAACCCGCCGCCGTTGGTGCCGATCTCCTTGATGGCCTCCTGCGACGCGACCGGGCCGCCGGTCAACGTCTGGTGCGCACCAGCGAGGGTGTTGATGGTGTCGTAGCCGTGGAAGTTCTGCACGACACCACCGACGATCAGCACGATCGCGAACAGGAACGAGAACGGGAGCAGGATCCGCAGGCAGCCGCGGGTGAGGTCGGTCCAGAAGTTGCCGATCCGGTCCGTCTTCGACCGGACGAACCCCCGGATCAGCGCCACCGCGACGGCCATGCCCACGGCCGCGGAGGCGAAGTTCTGCACCGCGAGACCGGCCATCTGGACGAGGTGTCCCATGGTGTTCTCACCGGAGTACGACTGCCAGTTGGTGTTGGTGAGGAAGGACGCAGCCGTGTTCCAGGCCTGGTCGGCCTTGACCGCCGGGAAACCCAGCGACAGCAGCAGGTGCTGCTGCACCCGCTGGAAGGCATAGAGGAAGAGCAGGCTGACGAACGAGAAGGCCAGCAGGCTGCGCAGGTAGGTCGACCACTTCTGGTCGGCTTTCGGGTCGACACCCATCGCGCGGTAGATCCCGCGCTCGACCCGGCTGTCGCGCTCGATGGAGTAGACGCGGGCCATGTAGTCGCCGAGCGGCACGTGGACCACCGCGAGCAGTGCGACGAGGAGGCAGACCTGCAAGAAGCCCGCCACTGAGTCGGACATCAGAACTTCTCCGGGAAGACGAGAGCGACGACGAGGTAGATGACGACGGCCACCGAGATGACGAGACCGGCGATGTTGTCGGCGGTCACAGCCGCTCCACCCCCTTCACCACGAGGGCCAGCAGCGCGAACACTGCAATGGTTAGGAGAATGAACGCAAGATCAGCCATGCCCGCTAGTGAAGCGCACGTCTCAGGCGCCGCAGGAGGGAACTAGGTTCCCTTAACGGGGCCCTTACGCCCGGCCTGCTGATCTTGACGGCTCCTTAGCGCCCGGCCCGTGACGAGGACCTGGCCTAGCCCAGCGCGGAGCCGACCTGGTCTGCCAAGGTGACGGCCACGAGGCGCTGGCTGCGGGTGGGGTGGCTCGTCGACGAGGCACGCATCATGTAGCGGCCGATGAGGCGACCGTGGTTCGCCACGACCAGCTCGATCTCCACATCATCGGGAAGCCCCCGGCGGTCGACGTCCCACTCGGAGCGCCCCCACTCGAGCTCACCGTCGTGGCGGAGCCTGGCCGGCTGGCCGAGCCCGGCCACGCCTTGCTCGAAGCGGCAGGCTGCGAGGTCGAGGACCCGGGTGAGCTGCCCCGAGACCTCACTGATCAACGAGGTGCCCGATCCGCCTCCTGAGGACGACTCGGCTGCCGCCCTGATCCCGGCCAGATACCCCTCCTGCCGTACGGCAGGGCAGCCTGCCGACGGCCCCAGACTGCCAGCTCGGTCACGGCCACGCCGACCGCGAGGAGCAGAACCGTCGTCTTGGCGTCCGCGCTGCGGTCGATCGTGAAGCGTTCGTACGGCTGGGTGATGAAGAAGTCGAACCACACAGCAGCGGACAGGGCGGCAAGGACACCCGCCAGCCGATACCCGTTGCCGGCCACGGCAACCACGACCAGGACAAGGAGCAAAGCAGCGTCGGTGTTCGGGAGGCTGCCGCGGATCAGCGCCAGGCCTGCACATGCTCCCAGCGGTGCCACCACGGCAGCGAGCAGCGAGAGTCGGTCGCGCTTCGACCCGTATCGCTTCCGGGTTGTACCACTCCGGAGTTGGTCAACCTCCACGCACCGGCGACCTGGCCAGCCGCCAAGAACTCGTCAGGATTCGTGCCGATGCCGCTAGGACCACGCATGGATCCGGCCTGGCCAGACGCGAACGGGCTCGTCTACGGCAACTACCTGTGGGAAGACCTCTAGCGTGAGAGCACCGAGATGACCGCCGCAGCCCCCACTGCACACACGCCTGCCCAGCTTGCCGTGACCGTCGGCGCGCTCGGCGTCGTCTTCGGGGACATCGGTACCAGCCCGATCTACACGATCTCCACCATCTTCAAGCCGGACGACCCGCACCCGGTCGCCGCGACGATGCACAGCGTGTACGGACTGATCTCGCTCGTCGTCTGGTCGGTGACGATCATCGTGACGCTGAAGTACGTGCTTCTCGTGATGCGCGCCGACAACGACGGCGAGGGCGGCATCCTGGCGCTCATCACCTTGATCCGCCGTCACGCCAGCACGGGGAGCAGGCGCTCAGGACTGGTCGCCGACGTACGCCGCGGGCTTCCTGATCGGCCATTTCGGGACCGCGTTCTTCGCCTTGGCCGCCGTCGTCCTTGCGATCACAGGGGCTGAGGCCCTGTAAGCCGACCTGGGGCACTTCGGACGCGCGCCGATCACCCGAGCGTGGCTGGCCCTGGTCTTCCCCGCGTGCCTGGTGAGCTACCTGGGCCAAGGCGCGCTGGTCCTGGCCGACCCCGCGCGAGCCGTCGCCACCGGTGCGTTCTCGGGTCGCCCACCAGGTCGTCCAGCTGGGATACCTGCCACGGCTTCGCGTCACCCACACCTCGGCGCGGGCCGTCGGGCAGATCGACGTTCCGTGGATCAACTGGGTCCTGATGGAGACAGTCCTGGTCCTGGTCTTCACGTTCAAGACGTCGGCGGCTCTGGCGTTCGCCTTCGGGATGGCGGTCACCGGGACGATCACGATCACCACGCTGCTCTTCTTCTACATCGTCCGTCAGCGGTGGCACCAACGGCTCTGGCTGGTGCTGCTCGGCGGCGGGGCCTTCCTTGCCGGGGACCTGCTGTTCCTCGCGGCGAACCTCACGAAGCTGACCCACGGTGGGTGGCTTCCGCTGCTGATCGGTGTGACAGTCTTCGTCGTTCTCACGACCTGGCAGCGCGGCCGCGCCCTGGTCACCCGTCAGCGGGAGCTCGCCGAGGGCCCTCTGCGCGGGTTTGTCGACCAGCTGCACGAACGACGCCCACCGCTAAAGCGGGTCGACGGGACAGCTGTGTTCCTCAACCGCGGGAAGAGCACCACCCCGCTGGCCATGCGCGCCAACGTGGAGCACAACCACATCCTGCACGAGCACGTGGTGATCCTGTCGATCGAGACGCTCCCGGTACCGTACGTAGCCGCGGCAGACCGGATCCTCCTGGACGATCTCGGCTGCACCGACGACGGCATCACCCAGGTCAGCGCCCGGTCCGGATACATGGACACCGCTGACGTCCCAGACGTCCTGCGACTCGCGATCGACTCAGGGCTCGAGTCGGACATCGCTGGGGAGGACATCTCGTACTTTCTGTCGACGATCGAGCTCCGGGTCGGTGACGCGCCCGGGATGACCCGCTGGCGCAAGCGCCTCTTCATCGCGACCTCCCGCATCACCGCCGACGCGGCGCAATACTTCCACCTCCCGCGTGAGCGGACAGTCATCACCGGTTCCCGGATCAACCTGTGAGGAGGGGTCGGCGCGCCGAGACGTGAGGGATGGATGAACCGGAACGGACTCGCACCCGTTCCTGCTGCGTCGAGCAGTCCACCCCCTCGAAGGAGGAGCTCATGATCGGACGACTCAAGCTCACCGCAGTCGCCGTCGCCGCCCTGGTACCCCTCGCAGTCGCGATCCCGGCGTCGAGCGCATCAGCGACACCGGCACCAGGGCACGGCTACACGCAGACCAACCTGGTCGCCGACCAGCCCGGCAGGGCCAAGATCACCGACCCCAACCTTGTCAACGCCTGGGGCCTCTCGAACGCCCCGAGCTCGCCGCTGTGGGTTTCGGACAACGGCGCCGATGTGTCCACCCTCTACAGCGCGGCCGATGGCGCCACGCCGGCGATCGTGCCGCTCGTCGTCTCGATCCCGGGCGGGGCGCCGACGGGACAGGTGTTCAACCCGACGGCGCAGTTCTGGCTGCCCGGTGGGAACCCGGCGCTGTTCATCTTCGCGGGCGAGAACGGCCAGATCTCCGCGTGGAACAAGGACCAGGGCACTGCCGCCGTGCTCGTCGCGTCGACGAAGGACGCGGTCTACAAGGGGCTGGCGATCCAACCGTTCCCGAACTTCCCGCGCCTGCTCGCCGCGAACTTCAACAGCGGCCGGATCGACGTGTTCGGCAAGGCGTTCCACCCGGTCAACCTCGGCCCGAGCGCGTTCTGGGACCCGAGCCTGCCCCAGGGTTACGCACCGTTCAACGTGGCCGTCGTCGGCAACCGTGTCTTCGTCAGCTACGCCAAGCAGAACGCCCTGAAGCACGATGACGTCGCGGGCAAGGGGCACGGCTTCATCGACGAGTACAACGCCGACGGGATGCTGCTGCGCCACTTCGCCCGCCGCGGGGTGCTGGACTCGCCGTGGGGCCTGACGATCGCGCCGGCCGGCTTCGGCGCGTTCGCCGGCGACCTGCTCGTCGGGAACTTCGGCGACGGCCGGATCCACGCGTACGACCCGTGGAGCGGGCGCCTCGTCGGCACCCTGCGCGACTCCTCGGGGGCGCCGATCTGGATCGACGGCCTCTGGGCGCTCATGCCCGGCAACGGGACGTCAGCCCCGGCCGACCAGGTCTGGTTCAGCGCGGGTCCCGGCGGTGAGGCGCACGGCCTCCTCGGTCTCCTGAGCGCAGGCGGCTAGCCCCCCCACCCCCCGTTCGCTGCAGACAGTCTGGTCGTCAGGGCGACCATTCTGTCTGCAGCGATCGGGTGCGGAGCCACTGCACGAAGTCGACGGTCGACATGGGACGGGCGATGTGGAAGCCCTGCCCGATGTCGCAGCCCAGCTCAGCCAGGAGCTCCTCGGCATCGGTGGTCTCGATCCCTTCGGCGACCAGGCGCAGGCCGAGTGCGTGCGCCAGGTCAACGGTGTGCCGGGCGATCGCGGTCGCCTCCGGATCCGTACCCAGTCCGGCAGTGAAGGTCCGGTCCAGCTTCAGCTCGTCGACTGCCAGCTGCCGCAGGTACGCCAGCGACGAATAGCCGGTGCCGTAGTCGTCGATCGCGACGTCGACACCCATCGCGCGCAGCCGGTCCAGTGTCTGCCGGGCGCGTACCGGGTCCGTCATCAGGGTGCCCTCGGTGAGCTCGACAGTCAGCGCGGCTGCGGGCAGCGAGCGGGCGGACAGGGCGGCCGCGATCTTGTCGGGCAGGTCGGTGTCGTGCACGTTGGCGGCGGCGAGATTGACAGCAACAGGTACGGACCGCCCGTCCTGCCACCAGAGCGCACACGCGTCCAGCGCGAGGCCGATCACCACGTCGGCCAGCTGACGCTGCAGGCCGGCCCGGTCGGCGAGCGGCAGGAAGCTGTCCGGCGGGAGCAGCCCCCGGTCCGGGTGCTGCCAGCGGACCAGCGCCTCGACGCCGACGACATCGCCGGTCGCCAGGGCGGTCTTGGGCTGGAGGTGGACCACCAGCTGTCCGGTGTCGAGCGCCACCCGCAGCTCCTCGAGCGTGCGCAGCCGCTCGTCGGCGAGCTCGCCCGCGCCCACGGTGAACTCCCCGACCCCGGTCTGCGCAGTCTTGGCCGCGTACATCGCGATGTCGGCCCGGCGCAGCAGCTCGCTGCGGCTGTGCCCGGGGCCGTGCGCGCCGGCAAGGCCGATACTGACGTCGACGTGCAGCCGGACCCGGTCGATGACGAAGGGCTGCCTCAGCGCGTCCCGGATCACCGCGCCCACGCCGGCCGCTCGGTCCGGCGCCACGCCGGGCAGCATGATGGCGAACTCGTCGCCGCCCAGCCGAGCGAGCAGGGCACCCTGCGGGAGGGCAGGACGCAGCCGCGGCCCCACCTCCTGCAGCAGCTGGTCCCCGGCAGCGTGGCCGAGCGAGTCGTTGATCTCCTTGAACCGGTCGAGGTCGAGCAGCAGCAGCGACACCCAGTCGCCCTCGCCGAGCCTGCGCAGGGTGTCCTCGCACCGGCGGTAGAGCGCGCGCCGGTTCGGCAGCTCGGTCAGGTCGTCGGTCCACGCCTGCCGGCGGACCAGCTCGGACAACGTACGGATCTCGCGGAAGGTGAGCAGTGCCCGCAGCATCGCCGCCAGCACGCAGAGGGCGGCAAGCGCACCCGCCACCCGCGACAGCCGGCCGTTCTGCCCGTACTCGAGCAGGACCAGGCTGGACATGCTGAACACCGTCGGCAGGGCGAGCGTGCGCCAGAAGACGTGCCCGGACGACCGTCGCCGGCCTGGGCTGGCCAGCGCGCCGCCAGGCCCGGTCCGCGGCCTTACCAGCGCAGCCGCCGCCATCACGGCTCCGCCGACCGGCCAGGTCAGGTCGAGCCCGCTGCCGAAGGTGTACGTCGAGTGCGCCGACTGCAGCAGGTAGACCGAGTCCCCGACGAACCAGAACGCCAGCCCCACACCGAAGATGACCATCGAGCGGTCACCGGTCAGGCCGAGGGCCGCGCCGGACCCGACGAGCATGCCGAGCAGGAGCAGGTCCGCGATCGGGTACGCGAGGTTGGTGGCCACCTCGGCCGGCCTGCCCCCGCTGCTGGCGAGCAGCGGCCCGAGGACGAACACGACACCCAGGGCGCCCGCGCCAGAGCCCCCGATCACCCCGTCGAGCCACATGATCGAGTGGGTCCGCGGCATCCAGGCCCGCGCGAGCAGGACCACCGCCGCGTACGCCAAGAGGTAGAAGGAGAGGTACGCCGCGTCGGTCACCGAGGGGTACGGCGGGTCGGCCATCTTGTCCAGGACGAGGCTGGAGTAGACCTCGCCGGCCACCTCGAGCACCAGCCCCACTGCGACCAGCCGCCACGCCAGGCGGACCCGCCGATCAGAGCTCCGGTTGAGCCCGCACAGCGCAGCCGCGCACAGGAAGACGGCGTTGTACATCCACAGGTCGAAGAGGTCGTTCCAACCTGGATGAGTCAGGCGAAACGGGATGCCTAGGGCGAAAACGACCAGACACCCGGCCAGCAGCACCCAGAGGGTGCGGACGGACCTCCTCGCGGCCACCCGGTCAGGGGAGGCCGAGGCCTGTTCGGCAGGCATGTTCCTCACATCGGGTTCCACGCTCCCCGACTTGACCTGCGGCCAGCCAACCTCCGGCC
>JANYIP010000008.1 GCA_025361995.1 Streptomycetales bacterium
CGAGCCGGACTCAAGCGCGGCCTTCGTCACCAGCAGCACGCTGCGCCCGGCCGCCCGCGCGTCCAGCGCGACCGTCAGGCCGGCGATGCCGCTGCCGACGACGATGACGTCAGCCGCGGTGGTCCAGCCCGGCTCGGGTGCCCGCAGCCGCGCGGGCAGCGGCAGCCGCAACGTCACGACCAGGCCTCCGACTTCTCGACGGACGCGCGCAGCTCGACGACACCGTTGTCGATCAGCCGTGTCGTACCGACGCGGGCGGCGACGAGCAGCAGCCCGGTGCGGGCACCGGAGGGGAGGTCGTCGAAGGTCTCCCGGTCGACCAGCACGCAGTAGTCCACCTCGATGTGGGCTTCCGCGGCGAGGACGGCGCGAGCCGCACTGAGCACCTGGTCAGCCGCCGCGCCGCCAGACCCTGCCGAAACCGCCGCGCGGACCGCTCCGACCAGGGCGAGCGCTGCCGCAGCGGCCGGCGCGTCGAGGTAGATGTTGCGGCTGGACAGGGCCAGCCCGGCCGCCGTACGGACGATCGGCACCGCCTCGATCGCTACTGGCATGTCGAGGTCCCGCACCATCTGCGCGACCAGCGCGAACTGCTGCGCATCCTTCTCCCCGAACACCGCCACGTCCGGCCCCACCAGTCCGAAGAGCTTGGCCACCACCGTGAGCACGCCGTCGAAGTGGCCGGGCCGGGATGCGCCCTCGAGGACGGCACCCAGCGGCCCGGCGGCCACCCGTACAAGCGGCTCGCCAGCCGGGTAGACCACGTCCGGGGTCGGGGCGAAGACGACTGCCACCCCTTCGGCGCGACACAGCTCCAGGTCGCTCGCGAACGTCTTCGGGTACTTGCCCAGGTCCTCGCCGGGAGCGAACTGCAG
This sequence comes from Streptomycetales bacterium, assembly GCA_025361995.1. Taxonomy (GTDB): domain Bacteria; phylum Actinomycetota; class Actinomycetes; order Prado026; family Prado026; genus JANYIP01. The sequence goes on from JANYIP010000008.1 coordinate 876, forward strand.
CGGGTTCAAGAAGATGCTGACGACCACGGCGTCAGCCAGCTCCGCCGCCCTCGCCACCAGCGCCCGGTGTCCCTCGTGCATCGCGCCCATCGTCGGCACCAGGGCTACCCGGCTGCTCGCCGACCGCAGGGTGGCCAGCGCGTCGGCGAGCTCGGACCTGGTCCGTGCCACGACCGGCGCCCTCACGGCTCACCGGCCAGGGCGTCCAGCAGTGCTTCGGCAGCCTCGGGACGCAGCCGATGACTGGCCAGCGCGCGGTCGGCCGTGGCCCGGGCCAGCGCCCGGTACGTCGCCAAGATCTCGGGCGAGACCGGCCCGACCGCCCGTACGTGGTCCAAAACCGTTCCCGCGTCGCCGCGCACCACCGGGCCTGTCGTTGCCGCATCCCCGCTCCGCAGCGCGTTGTCGAGGGCAGCGCCGAGCAGCGGCGCCAGCATCCTCCCCGGGTCGGCCACCCCGGCCTCGGTCAGCAGGTCCATCGTCTGGGCCACCAGCGTGACAAGGTGGTTCGAGCCGTGCGCCAGCGCGGCGTGGTACAGCGGGCGGGCCGACTCCTGCACCCAGACCGGCTCGCCTCCCATCTCCAGGACGAGCGCCTCGGCGACCGGCCGCAACGGGTCCGGAGCGGTCACCCCGAAGGAGCACCCGACCAGCCGGCCCAGGTCGAGCGAGGTGCCGGTGAACGTCATCACCGGGTGCAGCGCCAGCGGGAGGGCGCCCACCCGGGTCGCCGGGTCCAGGACGCGTACGCCGTACCGGCCGGACGGGTGGACGACCAGCTGGCCGGCCCGTACCGCCCCGGTCGCAGCCAGGCCAGCGACCAGGTCGGCGAGCGCATCGTCGGGCACCGCGACCAGGACCAGGTCGGCAGCGTCGAAGACCTCCGGTGGCGGGACCAGTGCGGCAGCGGGGAAGAGCGCCTCGGCGCGCGCCCGGGCCGCATCGGAGACCGCTGAGGCCGCCACGACCGTGTGGCCCGCGGCTGCGAGTGCCGCTCCCAGGATCGAACCGACCCGACCGGTCCCGACCACGCCGACCCGCAGTCGACCGGGGCGGCTCCCCGGGTCGGGGGCACCACTCATCGCTGAGCCGGTCATGTCGTTCCAGTCCTGTTCGGGTACCGGACGTGGGGTCGGCGCCAGCCTACGGTGTGGGGGTGTCCCGACGTCCCGTACCCCGACCGATCGCCCGCGGCGATCGGGTGTCCCGGTGGCTGCCGTGGAGCGAGGCCACCCGGTCAGCCCTGTACGGCCACGGCGGGTTCTTCCACAGCGAGCAGGGTCCAGCGGCCCACTTCCGTACGTCGGTGCATGCGTCGGGCCTCCTCGCTGTCGCCGTGCTCGCACTCGTCGAGCGCGTCGACGTCGAGCTCGGCCAGCCGGAGCGGCTCGACCTGGTCGACGTCGGCGCCGGCCGTGGGGAGCTGCTCCTTGACGTCGCGCGGTTGCTGGACCGCCCGTCAGCACTGTCCGGCCGGGTACGGCTGCACGGCGTCGACCTGGCCGAGCGCCCTCAAAGGTTGCCCCCGCAGATCGGGTGGAGCGCCGAGCTGCCCGAGCACTCGGTCGGCCTGCTCTTCGCCAACGAGTGGCTCGACAACGTCCCGCTGGACGTCGTCGAAGCCGGGCCGGACGGGCCACGGCGAGTACTGGTCGACCCGGCCACCGGCGACGAGTCGCCCGGCGGCCCGATCGGGCTGCGCGACGCCTCCTGGCTGGCCCGCTGGTGGCCGCTCGACGCCTCCCCCGAAGGGGCGCGGGCCGAGGTCGGCTTCCCCCGCGACGTCGCCTGGGCCGATGCCGTAGGCAGCCTGGACGGTGGGCTCGCCGTCGCCGTCGACTACGGCCACCTTCGGGCCGACCGGTCCGCCGGTACCTACTCCGACGGCACCCTCGCCGGGTACCGCGACGGGCGTCGGGTACGACCGGTGCCCGACGGCTCCTGCGACCTGACCGCTTCCGTAGCCTTGGACGCGTGCGCTGCGGCGGGCGAGGCGGCCGGGGGCACGCTGACCGAGCTGTGCCGCCAGCGTGACCTGCTGCCCACCTTGCTCGGCGAGATCGGCGAGATCGGCGAGATCGGCGAGCCGGCCCCAGGCACCACCGCCGAGGCGCTGGCGCGAGCGTCGGAGCTCGCCGAGCTGACCGACCCGGACGGGCTCGGCGCCTTCTGGTGGCTGACCCAAGCCGTCAGCCGGTGAGCCGCTCGATCACGTCGAGGCCGAGCGCCAGCGCAGCGAGGTCCTCAGCGGTCAGGTTCGCCATCCGTGCGACGAGGACGTCCGCCCGCCGGGACAGCAGCTCGTCGACGGCGTCGGTGCCCGCCGCGGTGGCCGTCAGCAGGGCCGCCCGCCGGTCGGCCGGATCGGTGCGGCGCTCGACGAAACCCTCTCGCTCGAGGGCCGTGACGATGCGCGACAGCGTGGTCGGGGTGACCCCCTCGCGCTCGGCGAGGTCGCCGAGACGGACCGGCCCCTGGCGTACGACCGTGGCCAGCGCCGACATCGAGCCCGAGCCCAGCGCGCTGACGTGCGCGCGGCGCAGCATCCGCAGCAGCTGGCCCACGACCGCTCCCAGCCGGACGGCAGCGGCGCGATCGCTGGCTAGCCGAGCCGAGTGCGGCGCCGCGGCAACGCTCATACCCGTGCCCCAGCCTGCTCGGCTGACGGAGAGGTCCCCGGCTCCTCGCCGAGCGCCTCGCCGTCCGCCTCGGTGGAGGACGAGCCGGTGCCGTCGAAGACGGATGCAACCGCGCCGATGAGCATCATGACGGCCGCCGCAGCGAAGACCACGACCAGCCCGTCGTGGAACGGCTGCGAGATCAGGTGCGGGAAGAACTCCTGGCCGGTCAGGGTGGCGACGTTCGCCTTCGGCAGGGTGTCGAGCACCCCGGTCGGGCCCAGCAGCGCACCGATCGGGTTGACGCCGAGGAACGACGCGAACAGCGTGCCCACCGGCGGCAGGTTGCCCACCTGGGTCGCGACGCCGGCAGGGACCCCCTGGGCCTGCAGCCCCTGGGTCAGTGTGGTCGGCAGCGACGACGCGAGCCCGGCGATCATCAGCGAGAAGAAGATGCCGATCGACAGCGACGTGCCGGCGTTGAAGAACGTACCCCGCATCCCGGACGCCGAGCCGCGCTGCCGGGCCGGAACGCTGTTCATGATCATCGCGACGTTGGGTGCGGAGAACAGGCCCGAGCCGATCCCGTTCAGGGCGATCAGCCCGGCGAACACCGGGTACGGGAAGTCGACTGGCAGCAGGAGCAGCGCGATGAACGACGCCGTCACGATGAGCAGCCCGCCGACCGCGAACGGGCGGGTGCCGTACCGGTCCGAGAGGTGGCCCGAGACCGGCCCGGAGACCAGGAAGCCCACCGTCAGCGGCAGCAGGTAGATGCCGGCCCAGAGCGGGGTGCTCTCGTAGGTGTACCCGTGCAGCGGCAGCCAGATCCCCTGCAGCCAGATGATCAGCATGAACTGCAGGCCGCCGCGGCCCATCGAGGCGAGCAGGCCGGCGAGGCTACCCGCGCTGAAAGCCCTGATGCGGAACAGGGTCATCGCGAACATCGGGTCCTTGACCTTGGTCTCCACGACGCAGAAGACGACCAGCAGCGCCGCCCCGCCGAGCAGTGCCGCGACCACCCACGGGTTGGTCCAGCCCATCGAGCTCGTCCCGTACGGCTCGATGCCGTAGGTGATGCCGGCGAGCAGGATGCTCAGCCCGAGGGCGAACGTCACGTTGCCGATCCAGTCGACCTTGGCCTCGTGCCGCTCGCCGACCTCCTGCAAGGACTTGTACGACCAGATGGTGCCGATGACGGCGACCGGCACGCTGACCCAGAAGACCGCCCGCCAGTCCCACTCCGAGAGCAGCCCGCCGAGGACCAGCCCGATGAAAGCGCCCGCGATGGCGGCGACCTGGTTGATCCCCAGGGCGAGCCCCCGCTGGGTAGCCGGGAAGGCGTCCGTGAGGATCGCGGTCGAGTTCGCCATCAGCATCGCGCCGCCGACGCCCTGGACGACGCGCCACAGGATCAGCCACATCGCGCCGTGCGCCCCGTGCAGGGGGTCAAGCGCCAATGCCACCGACGAGGCCGCGAACACCACGAAGCCCAGGTTGTAGATCTTGACCCGGCCATAGATGTCACCCAGCCGACCGAAGGTCACGACGAAGACGGCGGTCACCAGAAGGAAGCCCATGAGCATCCACAACAGGTACGCCCCGTTGCCCGGCGCCAGCGGGTCGAGCCCGATGCCGCGGAAGATCGCCGGCAGCGAGATCAGGACGATCGAGGAGTTGATCGTGGCCAGGAAGATGCCCACGGTCGTGTTGGACAGGGCGACCCACTTGTAGTGGGGGTGATCGACGTCGAACCGGCTCATGGGTGATGGACCTCCGGGTGCCATCATCCGCTATTTAGTTCACATCTGACAACTATTGTCGAGTGTGAACTAACTTTCGCCCAGGTCGAGCGGGATCGAGTGGTAGTCGCGGAGCACGAAGGTGTCCCGCAGGACCGGCTCGGCGGCCGGGGCGAGCCGGGGGTAGCGCTCCAGCAGCAGCGGCAGCGAGATCTGCAGCTCGAGCCTCGCCAGCGGCGCGCCCAGGCAGAAGTGGATGCCGCCGCCGAAGCCGATGTGCGGGTTCGGGTCGCGACCGACGTCCAGCCGGTCGGCGTCGGCGAACACGGCCGGGTCCCGGTTCGCCGACCCCAGCAGCGCCGCGACCTTCTCCCCGGCCCTGACGGGGACGCCGCCGATCTCGGTGTCGGCCTTGGCGGTGCGCTCGAAGAGGTGCAGCGGAGCGTCGTACCGCAGAAACTCCTCCACGGCCGTGGCGGCCAACCCCCAGGGGTCCGCGCGAAGCCGGGCCAGCTCGGCCGGGTGCTTCAGCAGCGCGACCATCCCGTTGCCGAAGCCGTTCACGCTGGCCTCGTGGCCGGCGTTGAGCAGCAGCACGCAGGTCGCGACGAGCTCGCGCTCGCTCAGCCGCTCGCCCGCGTCGGTGACCGCCACCAGGTGGCTCACCAGGTCGTCACCGGGGTGGCTCCGCCGCTGCCGTGCCAGCTCGCCGATGTACGCGGCGAACTCGGCGCTCGCGGTCTGCGCCTCCTGCTCGGCGGCGGGGGTGCGGTCGTACTCGTACATCTTGACGATCGCCTGCGACCAGGGGCGCAGCAGCGGGCGGTCACCGCCGGGGATGCCGAGGAGCTCGGCGATCACCATGACCGGCAGCGGCTCGGCGTAGTCCGCGATCAGGTCGGGGGGGCCGCTGCCGGTCCCCCCGGGCAGCTCGTCCAGCAGTCCGTCGGCGAGCTGACGTACCCGTGGGCGGAGCCGCTCGATGTGGCCGCGGGCGAAGGCCTTGGCGACCAGCGAGCGCAATCGGGTGTGCTGGGGTGGCTCGCTGTCCAGGATGGAGTCCGCGTGCAGCCAGTTGAACGTGTCCCAGACGTCAACATCACCGGCGGACCGGCGCGGCGAGAAGATCCGGCCAAGGCGCCGGTCACGCAGCACGGCGTCGGCGTCCGCGTAGGTGGCCGCCAGCCACAGGCCTAGATCGTCGTCCCAGACCGGGCGGCCGACCCGCCGCAGGACGTCGAACACCGCGTACGGGTCGGCGACGAACGCTGGGTCCCGCGGGGAGAACCCCGCCGCCTCGTGCTGCCTCACCTGGGCCCGCCACCCTTCGTCCTTCATCCTTGAACCACCCTGCCCCCTCGAACAACCGTTTCCGTCGAGGAACGCGAAAGTCACACATTCGAACCATTGAGTGCGCTATACCTCCGCGTAGGGGTGGCGGACCCGCCGTCTCCCCGATGCTCCCAGCGCTCTTGGATGTTCCGTTGGAGGGACAGTCGTGGTTGATACGAGCAGTCTCAGCGCGGACGAGCAGCGACTCGCTGAGCTCGGCTACAAGCAGGAGCTGAACCGCTCCTGGTCCGGGTTCTCGAACTTCGCGATCTCGTTCTCCATCATCTCGATCCTCGCCGGGTGCTTCACCACCTTCGGTGTGGGCTGGAACAACGGGGGGCCCGCAGCGATCGCCTGGGGCTG
>JANYIP010000019.1 GCA_025361995.1 Streptomycetales bacterium
GCCTTGACCGCCTTCGCTGAGGCCCGGAACACAGGGCAGCTCACCGACGACCGCAACCAGACCGTCTCGGAGTTCGTGAACGACTGGCTGGCCAAGAAGATCGCGAACGGTCTGCGGCCGACCACGGCCAGGGGGTACCGCCAGCACATCGACACCTACATCGCACCGGTCATCGGCGCGCTACGGCTGCGCGATGTTCGACCCCCGCACATCGAGGAAGTCTTGACCTTCGCGGCCCGGCCCAGACAGAAAGGCAAAACGCCCGGACCTGCCACTGTGCGCCGGGTCCACGCCACGATGCGGTCAGCGTTCGCCAGCGCCAAACGACAGCGGTACATCCCCTACAACCCCGCCATCGACGTCGACCTACCCAAGGCGGCCCGACCGACCGTGCGTCCGTGGGAGGCCGCCGAGCTCGGCCAGTTCCTCGACTTCGCCGCCGGTGACCCGCTCGGCGCCCTGTACGAAGTCGCGGCGTTCACCGGGCTGCGCAGAGGCGAACTGCTTGGGCTGCGGTGGCAGGACATCGACATCGAACGTTCCCGGCTGACAGTCCGGCAGCAGATCGTCCAGCTCGGTCACGCCACGTTCGTCGGCCCGGTCAAGACGGCCAGCGGCCAGGACCGCGTCGTCGACCTCGACCAGACAACCATCGGTGCACTGCTCAGCCATCGGCTACGCCAGGAGCAACAACGCGCCCTGTGGGCCGAAGCCTGGTTCGACAGTGGTCACGTCTTCACCAAAGCCGACGGCACCACCCTGCACCCCGAGACCGTAACCAAACGCTTCCGCGAGCTGTCTGACGCCGCAGGCCTGCGACCAGTTCGCCTCCACGACCTCCGCCACGGTCAAGCCAGCCTCATGCTCGCCGCCGGGGTCCCGATGGCCGTGGTCAGCAAGCGCCTCGGGCACAGCTCGATCGCCATCACGTCCGATACCTACTCCCACCTCCTCGAAGGAGTGGGGCTCCAAGCAGCCACCGCGGCGGCCGCTCTAGTCCCCCGCAGCGACCGCCGAACCCAAAATGAACCCAGTTCGGCGGTTGAAGACGCCGGGCTGGGCAGTGTCTCGGACATAACCGCAGCTCAGAGGGTGGGCCGCCTGGGGATCGAACCCAGAACCCGCGGATTAAAAGTCCGCTGCTCTGCCGGTTGAGCTAACGGCCCGGGACGTGCGTACTTGCCTGCGGACAACCCCAGGCTGGCACATTGAGAGGCATCGTCCGGTTGGCTGCGGGTCAGTCTAGGACAGCGAGTGTGGCCGTGGAGGGCTCGACTGCGCTCTACGGGCGACCTCGGGGGAACCCGGGGCGTGGTTCAGCCGCGAGGTTGGTCTTGAGCTGGGTTAGGCGGTTGCTCGGTGTCATGCCGGCGGCGAGATCGAGTGTGTCGGATCGCCGTCGAGGTGTTGGTGCCAGACGTGGCGGGCCCAGGCGTTCTCGGCAATGGCGGCGAGCAGGACGGTCACGGTCTGGTTGTGGCTGCCCCAGGCGGGGAGTCGTTGGCCGTAGAACGCGCGCTCGAGGGTGGCGTTGAGGGACTCGGTGTCCGCGCGCATCGAGTAGATCCGCCGATGTTCGCCACTGCAGGGCAGGAGGCGTAGGTATTCGGCGCGGTGGAACCGGGCCGGGGTGTCTGTGGTGACCGGGTTCAGCGGTTCCCACCAGGTGTGAGGCCCGGCTGCCGCACATGGGAGCTGGTAGCGGCCGTAGTACTGATAGCTGACGCTGCCGTCCTTGTTGGTGGTGGTGTCGCGTTTGGTCTGCCCACGGATGACTTCAGCGAGGTGGGGGGTTCCGTCGACGGTGATGACCTGTTCGAACAAGGTCCCGGCGGCCCACAGGTCGTGGCCGCCGCAGACGGCCTCACGCGCAGTGCGGCGCGCGTTTCGGGGAAGCCGTTGAGCAGCGAACGAGTTCTTGCCGATGGGGATGCCGCCGTGTTTGGCGTCTTTGTGTCGCGGTGGGGCGATGACCCCTCGTCCGGTGCCGGCTTGGACCTGGCGGATGTGTTTGCCTCGCCAGGCCCCGTCGGCGACGAACGCGTGCACCCCGGCGTTGCGGCTGGCGATCACAGGCGAGGTCGGCGAACACCTGCCCCTCGCCGCCGGGGGTTCCGGTGGGGATGTGCGCGATGCCGAGGATGACCCGGTGGTTGGCCAGCGGGGACCGGATCGAGGCGATGGCGTACTTCGAACCCCACACCATCGCGTCACGGCCACTTTCGGCGTGCAGCGAGCGAGCCGTGTCCTGGCGCACCGGCCGGACCTCACCGGTTCGTTTGTTGACTCGTTCGGTGAGCTCGGTGCGCTGGGGCGAGGAGAAGACCTTTCCGTCGATCGCCACCACATGATCGCGGCCGAACGCCGTCACCGGGCGGGCGTCGTCGGGATCGGCTAGCCCAACCTCCACCGCGCGCTCGGCGGCCAAGGTCCGCTGAGCGGCAAGCAGTGCCGCGAGGGCGTCAGGTGTGATCCGTCGGGTCTTGAAGTAGTGGAAATGGTCCCGAGTCGGGCCCCGCGCGGGCAGCCCGGACACCGCCGCGCGTCCCAGTACCTGGCGCGCCTCGGCGAGTACGGCCTGCCAGGTTAGGGGGTCGGCCAGGGCCCGCTCGACGGCCGACGCCGACCCGAACACGCGCACCGCGACACCGAAGACCACCAAAGCCCAGTCCGGGAACAGCGCCGGCCTGCCCCCGATCCGGTGGTCCCGGGTGTTCAGCCGGGTGACCTCGGCCGCCAACCAGTACACGTGCGGGTCGGCGGCGATCGCCCGCAGGTGCGCCACATGACCGCGAGCGGTCGCATGCCGTTCCCGGTGGGACTGCACACGTCCATCCCCCGTCCAGCCGCTCCCGCGAGTGCGGCTCGATCGGGGGGACGAGGAAGCCGTGTGCGCTCTCGCGGTCGGTCTAGACGTGGCGCACCGGCCCGGGATCGCCGGCTACGTGCTCGAACACGTGGCCCCACCGCTCCTGCCAGCCGGCGTCCACCATCTGAGCAGCGCTGTCCAGGGACGCCCGGCCCAACAGTTCGGCGACGCTCTCAATTCGACCGGTCCGGGCGTACACCCGATTCGCCGCGAAAGCCAGCAACGACCTCGAGCGGACACCCGAGCGTCGTACGCCGGCCACATCCATTGCAGCTAACAGGCTCGAAGAGACCACCGGAGCCAGCGAGGAGGGGCGATACCGCTCACCGGGCCGAGGCAACGCCAACGGCCGCAACAAAGGATCGCAGCCCCACGCGACCTGCCTGTCTGAGCTGTCCCGCGCCACGCGCGCGCCCACCACCCGCATCCCGTGCTCGTCCAAAGGGGCGACCCGTGCCCGAATACCCGTACTACCAGGCAACCGCAACGCTGAGCCGATGAAGTCCCCGACTGTTAGACCTGCGTTCTCACCAGCGCTGGCACCCGCCAAAGCCGCCTCGACCATCACCGGCCACAGCGTGTGCCCACCCGGGCTCCCGACCACACTACGCACAAGATCCACTTCCGGAGGGGACAATGGCTCCAACCTGCGCGCCGCCGCAGCAGCGAAAGACGGGCCCGACATCCCAAGCAGTGACCTCGGCACTTGCTCGACCGGAAGCGCTCTTACGAAGCCGACCACCACACCCCACCGCAACCTCGACGCCTGAAGACTCGGCGCCTCCCCCGCCCGCGAACCACCCAACGGCGCCACGACGAACCGCCGACAAACCGCTGGATCCAGGTCACCCAGGCTGTGCACGCCCTGTGCAGCCGCAAAGGCAACGAACCTGGTCAGAGTCCGGCAGTACCCGAGCCGTGTGCTTTCAGTTAGCTTTGCCCACCGCTGGCAGGCCAGTCGGGCAGCGTCACACAGATCGAGATTGCCCATCCCCTAATCCTACATATTTAGGATGACGGGTGATGTGATGAGGCTCTGCATCCGATGGGCCAGTAGGGTCTGGGACATGGGCCGGCTCGTCGACGTAGATCAACTTGTCGACGCGAACGAAGTGGCACGGCTGCTTGGGCTAGGGCACCCGAACACGGTCCATCAGTATCAGCGGCTCTACGCAGATATGCCGAAGCCGGTCGTCGATCGAGGACCGAACCGAGTGCGTCTCTGGCTGCGGCCAGAGATCGAGGAGTGGAGCCGCGGCCGGGCGCGCTCTAGGCGGCCCGAACGCGGCGCTTCGAGCTCTGAGCCTGCCGAACGCGGCCAGGGGTTCGAGTCCCCTTAGGTGGAGCTGAGGGGGCACCTGTCGATCCCCGTCCACAGGGTAGCGATCGCGGTAGTGAAGAAACTGCTGGACGCATTCCAGGCTTCTGACCAGCCAGAACGTCCCGCGAAGCGGCAGATCCAGCGGTCGACGGTGTCCCGCTGGCTCGGCCTGCGCGGTGTGGTTCTTCGTCGACAGGGCCTGTCGGACGCGCAGGTCGCCGAAGCCTTCCGGCTGTATGTCGTGGGCTAGTCACTGGAGAAGTCAGGCAACCGCCTCTCCTGCGACGACGAGACCGTACGGGGCAGCCTTCGTGCGAGCCGGAGTCCCCCGACGGGCTCCGCATGAGCGGGCGTGAGGCCCAAATGGAAGAACGCCCCTCGCGAATTGGCCAGACATCGGCTCCGGTCTAACCTCGCCCGCAAGGTTCCCGAGTGACTAGCTCGGCGTCTCGCCCTAGGAGAGAAGGCCGCCGTGACCGACCTAACGCCGCATCAGGTACGCGTGCCCGACCGGGATGACATCGGCCAGGTGATCCAAGCGGGCAAGAACTTGGGGACTAACCCCGCGATCTACTGCTACGTGATCTACTTTGAGGAGACAGGCGAGTGCTGTTTCTACGACAGCCGCCGAGTGACTCGCGTCGACTGACTGGGATCAGCCCGGCCCACGGAGCAACGCTCGCCAACCGACGTTGTTGGTGGCGACCACCACAGTGAGACCTGACCCGAAGCGTCGACCCGAACTCCCTGAAGCGCGCCGGCGCGGACGTCACGGAAGCCGCCGCGCCCGCAGGAGATGCCCTGGCTGCAGCTGCGCACCGGAGTGAGGGGACAGTTCCCCGCGCAGGCGGCAGCCACCGGAGACGTACTCCTGTCGGCTCCTCGGCCGATCGGTTCCGGCATCCCTGGTGGCGCCGGCGCGGCCCAGCACGACGTGGTGGGCGACGACCAGCAGATCGCGTTCAGCACCGGCGACGTGACACCCGCGCCAGGCGAGGCGCACGTCTACCGCGTGACCGCGAGCCAGCAAGGTCAGGTGTTCGGCGGGTACACGGTTGTGCTGCCGGGCTAGGGCCGGCGGGTGCTACTTCACCAGCTGACACAGGTTGACGACGGTCGTGGTCGGGCTCAGGTCGTACGGCACACCGTCGAGCAGGTTGATGGTGAACCTGCCGGTGATGAGGTCGAGCCGGGCCTTGTGGCCTGGCCGGGGCGCGACCTGGATCAGCCAACGACCTCGTGCATAGATCTTGGCGGTGGACAGGTCGATGACACCAGGTCCCGGGGTAACCCGGAAGATGTGCTTGCCGGTACGCAGGTTCGTCACGACGACGTCGGAATACCCGTGGGAGTAGATGTTTCCGTCCGGCAGCGGAGTGGACGTCGTGTCGTTGATCCCCGTGAGCTTGACCGCAAAGGGGCAGGCAGCTCCGGCCGCGAAGGTCAAGGTGTAGGGCGTTCCGGCATGCCGCGCTGCAGGTGCGGGCGGGGCGGCGAGCGCACTCGTCGCGGTCACCGAGCTCAGCGCCATAGCCAGGATCGGGAGCAGTGCGATAACGGCCAGTCGTCGTGTCATGACATCCCCTCGTCGACGGTATGGCGCCATCAAAGACCCGCTGACCTCCCTACGTCTAGAGGGAAGCCGATCTTGGTGGCGACCTAGACTCCGGTGACCGGCTCGGCAAGGCAGGCGGAGGAGCGCGCGTGACGACGATCATCACCACGAACGAGCTGAGCAAGACCTACCCGGGCAAGCGCGGACGCGGCGGCCCGGTCGAGGCGGTGCGCAGCGTCGACCTCGAGGTGGCCGGCGGCGAGATCGTCGGGTTCCTCGGCCCGAACGGGGCGGGCAAGACGACGACGCTGCGGATGCTGACGACGTTGCTCGAGCCGACTGCGGGCGAAGCGACGGTCAACGGCTTCGACCTGCGGCGGGACGCGGTCAACGTGCGCCGCTCGATCGGGTACGTGGCGCAGGCCGGCTCGTCGTACCCGCTGGCGATCGTCGGCGAGGAGATCGTGGACCACGCCCGGCTGTACGGGGTGGAGCGGTCGGTGGCGCAGGCGCGGACGACGGCGCTCTTCGCCAAACTGAACCTCGCCGGCATGGAGAAGCGCGCGGTCAAGACGCTGTCGGGTGGGCAGCGCCGCCGCCTCGACATCGCGATGGGCCTGGTCAACGAGCCGCCGCTGGTCTTCCTCGACGAGCCGACGACCGGCCTGGACCCGCAGTCGCGGGCGAACCTCTGGGAACACATCCGCAGCCTGCGCGACGACCTCGGGACGACGGTGTTCCTGACCACGCACTACCTGGAGGAGGCGGACGCGCTGTGCGACCGGATCCTGGTGATCGACCAGGGCCGCATCGTCGCCGAAGGAACCCCGGAGGCACTCAAGCGCAGGATCTCCGGCGACGGGGTGACGCTGACGTTCGACGACGCTGCCCAGGCTGCGAGCGCTACGACGGTCGCCGGTGCGTTCCCGGGTGCGCAGGACCTGGCGACCGAGGGGAGCACGGTGCGCTTCCGGGTCCCGGACGTCGGTCGGGCGATCCCGTCGCTGCTGCGCGAGCTCGACGCTTCCGGCGTCCACCTGACTGATGTCGAGGTGCGGCGGCCGACGCTGGACGACGTGTTCCTGTCCCTCACGGGTCGGTCGCTGCGCGACGACTCCGCCGCCTGACCATCCCGGTTCGAAAGCCAGCGCAACCATAAAGACAAGGACTGACATGACCTTCTTCACCGAGACCTGGATCGTCTTCGCGCGCTCGATGCGGCTGTCGTTGCGCAACCCGACCTGGGTGATCATCGGGCTGAGCCAGCCGATCCTCTACCTGACGCTGTTCGGCCCGCTGCTCAAGCCGCTCGCCCCGGCGCTCGGGACAGCCAACGCGTGGCAGCTCTTCGTCCCCGGGATGCTGGTCCAGCTGGGCATGTTCGGTGCGCTGTTCGTGGGCTTCGGGCTGATCGCGGAGTACCGCGCCGGGGTGATCGAGTCGATGCGCGTGACCCCGGCGAGCCGGACGGCGCTCCTGCTCGGGCGGGTGCTGCGCGACGTACTCGTCCTCCTCGTGCAGGGCACGATCCTCACGGTGGTGGCGATCCCGCTCGGCCTGCGGGCGCCGGTCGGCGGCGTCCTCGTGGCGCTGCTGGTCGTGGCGCTGCTGGGCGCGGCGTTCTCGTCTGTGTCGTACGCGCTGGCGCTGAACCTCAAGAGCGAGGATGCGCTGGCGCCGTTGCTCAACGGGGTGGCGATCCCGCTGCTGCTGCTGTCGGGGATCCTGCTGCCGATGACGATCGCGCCGAAGTGGCTGCAGGACGTCTCGGACATCAACCCGCTCAAGCACATCGTGGAGGGCGTGCGCGCGCTCTTCCTCGGCGACTTCGGCGGGTCGACGACGGTGTGGGCGTTCGCGCTGACGGCCGCGCTGGTGGCGGCCGGCACCTGGTACGGGACGAGCACGTTCCGGCGCGAGAGCTCCTGACCGGGCTGGTCCGGCCGCGCGGCTCAGCCGCCGGGCTTGAGCGGGAAGCCGGGCAGGTTCCGCACGACCATCCATACGAGGGCAACACCGAGGATGACGAAGCCGGTCCGCCGCCCTATGACGAAACGGTAGGTCGTGCCGCGCACCCCGGCCACCAGCCAGCGCACCCAGACGTACCCCATGAGCGGGAGAAGCGCGAGCAGGACGGCGTTGTCGTGCACCGCCCCCGACCAGTGGCCGGTGATCAGCGCGCGCACCATGCGCAGGCCGCCGCAGGCCGGGCAGTCGAGCCCGGTCAGCCACTTGGTGGGGCACTCGGGCATGAGCTGGTTGGGGTCGTTCGGGTCGTGGGTGGCGAGGTAGGCGCAGCCGGCCAGTGCGACGGCTGCCGCGGCTGCGGGGGCGAGCCAGGCATGACGGACCGGCGCGACCGGCTGGTCGCGATCGGTCTCCGTCGGCGGCGCCGACCAGGTGTCAACCACGCAGGGGTCGCCCCTGCGGGTCGGTCACCTTGTCGACGAGCATGAGGATGCCGTCGATGATGGCCCAGACGCCCAGGCCGCCACAGGTGAGGAGCTGGGCGATCGCGATGCCGTAGTGGCCGGTGTACCAGCGGCCGGCGCCCACTGTGCCGAAGGCGAGCTGCAGCACACCGGCGACGATCTTGTTCTTGTCCGAGTACGGGCGGCCGTACATGTCGACGCCGAAGGGCGCGCCCGGTTGGGGCTGCTGGTAGCCCGGCGGCGCGTAGTAGGGCGGCTGGTAGGGCGGCTGGTAGGGCGGCGGCGGATAGGCGGGCGGCTGGTAGCCGGGAGGCGGCTGCTCAGTGCCGTCAGGGGTGCTCATGCCTGCATCCTTGCGTAGCCGGGCCGGTGGGACCACAACGCGTCATCGCTCGACGACCGCGCCGCCGGTGACCTCGAACCGCCGATCGGTGCGCACCACGTCGAGCATGCGCCGGTCGTGGGTGACGAGCAGCAGAGTCCCGGTGTACGTCTCGAGCGCCTGCTCCAGCTGCTCGATGGCCGGCAGGTCGAGGTGGTTGGTGGGTTCGTCGAGGACGAGCAGGTTGACTCCGCGGGCCTGAAGCAGGGCGAGCGCGGCTCGGGTGCGCTCCCCCGGCGACAGGGTTGCCGCGGGCCGCCGGACGTGCGGGGCACCCAGGCCGAACTTGGCCAGCAGGGTGCGTACCTGCGCGGTGACCCAGTCGGGCACGGCCGCGGCAAACGCCTCGAGCAGGGGCTCGTCGCCCAGGAACAGCGCTCGGGCCTGGTCGACCTCGCCGACGACGACACCCGAGCCGAGCGACGACGTGCCTGCGGCCAGCGGCACCCGCCCGAGCAGCGCGGCGAGCAAGGTCGACTTGCCGGAGCCGTTCGCGCCGGTCACGGCGACGCGGTCGGCCCAGTCGATCTGCAGGTCGACGGGACCGAGCCGGAAGTGGCCGCGCTCCACCACCGCGCCGCGCAGGACGGCCACCACGGCTCCGGCTCGGGGCGCGGCGGCGATCTCCATCCGCAGCTCCCACTCCTTGCGCGGCTCGTCCACCACGTCGAGGCGTTCGATCCGACGGTCCGTCTGCCGGGCCTTCGCCGCCTGCTTCTCGGTGGCCTCGGTCCGGAACTTGCGGCCGGCCTTGTCGTTGTCGGGCTGCTTGCGGCGAGCGTTCTTGACACCCTTCTCCATCCAGGCCCGCTGAGTCCGCGCACGCTCCTCCAAGGTCGACTTGGTGTCGGCGTACTCGTCGTACGTCTCGCGGGCGTGCCGGCGGGCGACCTCCCGCTCGTCGAGGTACGCCTCGTACCCGCCGCCGTAGACATTGACCTGCTGCTGCACCAGGTCGAGCTCGACGACGCGGGTCACCGTGCGGGCCAGGAACTCGCGGTCGTGACTGACCAGCACCACCGGCGTACGCAGCCCGGAGACGAACCGCTCGAGGCGCTCCAGCCCGTCGAGGTCGAGGTCGTTGGTCGGCTCGTCGAGGAGGAAGATGTCGTACCGGCTGAGCAGGAGCGCCGCGAGCCCGACCCTGGCGAGCTGCCCGCCGGACAGGGCCGTGGTTGGGGCGTCGAGGTCGATGGCCAGGCCGAGGTCGGCAGCGACGGAGTCGGCGCGTTCGTCCAGATCAGCGCCGCCGAGGGCGAGCCAACGCTCGAGGGCGTCGCCGTAGCGGTCGTCGGCACCGGGTTCGGAGCGGGAGAGCGCGTTCGCGGCCGCGTCCATCTCGCCCTGAGCGTCGCTGACGCCGGTCTGTCGTGCGAGGAACTCCCGGACCGTCTCGCCGGGGCGGCGCTCGTGCTCTTGGCGCAGGTACCCGACGGCGGCGCTGGCCGGGCTCAGGACCACAGACCCCTCTTGGGCGAGGTCGGGTGCCGCTGACCCGGCCAGGATGCTCAGCAGGGTGGACTTCCCGGCGCCGTTGGGCCCGACCAGGCCGACGACGTCGCCGGGCGCGACCACCAGGTCGAGCCCGGCGAAGAGCTCACGGTCGCCGTGGGCCGCCCCGAGCCCTTTGGCAACCAGGGTGGCGGACACGACGGCAACCTATCTGACGATCCGTTTGATCCACCTGCACGATCGTCAGCGCGAAAGCCGCAGCTGGCGCCCGGCGTGGCCCAAGGCGTCCGGCAGGACCCGGCGCCAGTAGCCGTCCGCGTGCGCGCCCGCCGCGTAGGTAGCCGCAGAGCCTTTCGCGCCCGCGTGGAGGCGCTCGGCGGCCGGCAGGAACGGGTCTTGGCGCCCGCACCACACGGCCAGCAGCGGCGCGTCGATCGACCCGAGGTGCAGCAACGGCTCGCTGGCCTTCCAGTCGGCTTCGCCGGTGAAGACGTGGTGCGCCTTGGCATCGGGCCAGTCGAGGAAGAGCGCCGGACTGATCGTCACCACGGTCGCGAGCTGGGTGGCAGGCGACGTCAGGCTCCGGTCGAGCAGCAGCGCGCCGAAGCAACCCATCGAGATGCCGAGCACACCGCGCGGCCGGCCCGGGTCCTGCACGGGCCCGAAGCCCAGCTGGCCCAGCCAGCGCGGGACCTCGTCGCGCAGCATCGCCTGCGGGTCGTCGGCCCCGACCGGGTGCCAGTACGCGTCGCTGCCGTCGACCGCCGCCACCGCGAAGGGCGGGGCGCCCTGACTGACCGCCTGGCTCAGGAACTGCGGGACGCCGAGCTCGACCATGTGCTGCGCCGACGCTCCCCGACCGTGCAGCAGCAGGCAGATCGGCAGTCCGGCGGCCTGGTGTCCAGGCGGCAGCATGGTGATCAGGTCGACGGCCTTGCCCCGCGCCGCCGACTGCTGCCGGGTGGTGGTCACGTCGCCGACGGGTACGTCGGGGATCACCCCGTCCGGCCCGGCGTCGGTCAGCACCTGCCGGGCGACCCCGAGCGAGCCGGCTACCACCGCCGTACCCAGACCGCCGGCGACCAGCAGCGTCCGGCGACTGATCCGACTCGGTGAGGCCGTCACGCCAGGTGCGCCTGCGCGGGCTCGGCGTCCTGCCTCAGGTCGATCTCCTCGGGGACGACGGGCCGACGCGCCGCGCTCCAGCGCTCCCACCGGTTCGCCACTACCAGCACGACGACGACGTAGACGTACCCGACCAGGATGTCGAACACGTAGTGCTCACCTGCGTACACGAGCGAGCAGGCCATGGCGAGCGTGTACGTCGCCATCAGCACCCGACCCCACCAGCGCAGCCGCGGCCAGACGTACGCCGTCAGCATCGCGGTGAACGCGGCGTGCAGCGACGGGACGGCAGCGACCGCGTTGGCCTGCGCCTGGCCGTGTGCGATCAGCAGCCCCGCGAAGTGCAGGTGGATCGCGTCCCAGCCGCGGGTGGCGAGGTGGGCGACCGGCGGGATCAGCCCGGAGTCACCGGCGTACCAGGGCGGCGCCGACGGATAGAGCATGTACGTGATCAGGCCGGCGTAGGACAGCATCAGGATCCGCCTCGCCCAGGGCACCCACCGCTCGCGGGACTGCGCGTAGAGCACCGCCGCCACGATCCAGACGACGAAGAAGTGCGAGACGTACACCAGGGACACCACGACGTCCCACCAGTGGATCGTGTTCGGCTGGTAGAAGTGCAGCTGCAGGTACGTGGTCGGGACGTTGCCCCCGAAGAGGAACTTCTCGGCGGCCAGCGGCTGGGTGACGTGCACCGGCGTCCCGAGCTTGTCGGCGACTCCGCGGCTCAGGTCGTAGACATACAGAAACCCGACGAACGGCAACCAGTCGACAAGGATCCGCAGCTGGGTCCGCCAGGGCCGCCCCACGTAGGCGGCGAAGAGCGCAGCCAGGATCCACGCCGTCTGCGACCAGCGGTCCAGCGGAGCGCCCTGGGTCAGCAGGTACCACAGGAAGGCCGCCGCCCAGACGGCGAGGGCCAGACCGCGGGGCGTCCGCAGCCACAGTGCGAACCGGTGCGCGCGAGTCACGGCAGGGGAGACCTAGAGGACGGCACGGGTGTTCTTGCCGAGGACGGCGACCCCGCCCTCGGAGATCGTGTAGAGCTCGGCGTCCCTCGCAAGGTCGACCCCGATCCGGGCACCGTCCGGCACCACCACACCCTTGTCGAGGATGGCCCGGCGGACTATCGCGCCGCGACCGACCGAGCAGCCGGGAAGGAGGACCGAGTCGGTGACCTCGGCGCCGTGCCCCACGCGTACGTCGAAGGCCACCACGGAGTGGTCGACCAGGCCGCCGGAGATGATCGTGCCGGCACCGACGATGGACTCGTGCGCCTCGCCGCCCTCGACGAACTTGGCCGGCGGCCAGGCACCCATGTGCGACAGGATCGGCCACTGCCGGTTGTAGAGGTTGAAGATCGGGTGCACCGAGACCAGGTCCATGTGCGCGTCGTGGTAGGAGTCGAGGGTCCCGACGTCGCGCCAGTAGCCGCGGTCGCGGACAGTCGAGCCCGGCACCTCGTTCTGGTCGAAGTCGTAGACCTTCGCGGCGCCGAGGCGGGTCATCATCGGGATGATGTCGCCACCCATGTCGTGCACCGAGCCCTCGTCGCTCGAGTCGACCTTGAGCGCCTCGATGAGCACGTCGGTCGAGAAGACGTAGTTGCCCATCGAGGCATAGCAGGTGTCCGGGTCGCCGGGCACCGTCGGCGGGTCGGCCGGCTTCTCCAGGAACGCCTTGATGTCGACGCCGTTGTCGTGGGTCTCGATGATCCCGAAGCCCGACGCCTGCGACTTCGGCACCCGGATCCCGGCGACCGTGACGCCGGCGCCGGAGTCGATGTGCGCTTGGACCATCTGCGACGGGTCCATCCGGTAGACGTGGTCCGCGCCGAAGACGACGACGTAGTCCGGCTCGTCGTCGTACACCAGGTTGAGGCTCTGGAAGATCGCGTCCGCGCTGCCGGTGAACCACCGCGGGCCGAGCCGCTGCTGGGCCGGCACCGGGGTGATGTAGTTGCCGAGCAGGGTGGACATCCGCCAGGTCGTGGTGATGTGCCGGTCGAGCGAGTGCGACTTGTACTGGGTCAGCACGCACAGTCGCAGGTACCCCGCGTTGACCAGGTTGGACAGCACGAAGTCGACGAGCCTGTACTGCCCGCCGAAGGGCACCGCCGGTTTAGCCCGGTCGGCTGTCAAAAACATCAAGCGCTTGCCCTCACCGCCCGCGAGCACAATCCCCAGCACACGCCTGCGACTCGCCATCTCCCCACCCTAGGGTGGGGAGATGCGCGTTGGAATCCTGACTCGAGAGGTCCCCCCCGACATCTACGGCGGGGCGGGAGTGCACGTGGACTTCCTGGTCCGCGAGCTGCGCCGGCTGAC
>JANYIP010000094.1 GCA_025361995.1 Streptomycetales bacterium
TGCAAGTAGCCGGCGGTGGGCGGCAGGTCGTGCGTGGTGACCGTGGCCAGGCACAGCGACCGCCACTGCTCGGCGGCCAGCGGCTCACCCGACCAGCTTCGCTCGAACCACAGGATCGACGTCCCCGCGATCCCCCGGTCCAGCAGGAACTCCCGGACCCACGGCTCGACCGTGCCCAGATCCTCGCCGATGACGAGCGCACCGGCCCGGTAAGCCTCCAGGGCCAAGATGCCCACCAGCGCCTCGTGGTCGTACCGGAGGTAGGTCCCCTGGTCCGGGGTGACGCCGTCCGGCACGAGCCAGAGCCGGAACAGCCCGAGGACGTGGTCCACCCGGATCCCGCCGGAGTGCTGCAGCACAGCGCGGAGCATGTCCCGGTACGCCGCGTACCCGGACTCGGCGAGCGCGTCCGGGCGCCACGGCGGCTGCGACCACCCCTGCCCCTGCTGGTTGAACGCGTCGGGCGGCGCCCCGACCGCCAGACCGGTGGCCAGGACGTCGCTCAGCGCCCAGGAGTCGAAGCCCTCCGGATCGACGCCGACCGCGAGATCGTGCACGATCCCGATCGGCATGCCCGCTGCCCTGGCGAGCTGCTGGGCCCGGGACAGCTGCTCGTCGGTCCACCACTGCATCCGGGTGTGCAGCTCGACGCCGTCGGCGAGCCGTTCCCGCTCGGCCGCCACGCCAGGACCGTCCGTGCGGCGCAAGCCCTCGGGCCAGCCACGCCAGCGCGGACCGTACGCGTCCACCAGGGCGCACCAGGTGGCGAAGTCCACCAGGGGCGCCCCGTGGCGGGCCCGGAACTCCTCCAGCTGGGCGGCCCGCCCGGGCGTCAGGGGGACAGCGGCGACGAGCTCGAGCGCGGCCCGCTTGGCCGCCCAGGCCGCGTCACGGTCGATCCGCTCAGCAACGGCGTCGAGGCTGGCGTGCAGCTCGGACACGCGGGCGCGGCCAGCCGGGTCAAGGTCGGCCACCTCGGCGATGTCCTCGACCCGCAGGTAGAGCGGGTTCGCGAAGCGGCGAGTCGTCGGCAGGTACGGCGACGGCTCCATCGGCGCCTGCGGAGACGCCGCGTGCAACGGGTTGACCAGGAGGAAGCCGGCACCGAGCTCACGGGCGCTCCACGACGCGAGGTCCGCGAGGTCACGCAGGTCCCCGACGCCCCAGGAGGCCTGCGACCGCACCTGGTAGATCTGTGTCAGGAAGCCCCAGGCCCGAGCCCCCGCCGCCAGGTCGAGGTCCCGGTCCAGGTCGAGGGAGGACGGCGTCACCACCAGGGTCGACGTCGCCGTCCGGTCGCCCGACAGCGCGTGCAGCCGGTGCCAGCCGAGCGGGAGGTCGGTCGGCACCGTGAACGTGGCTTCGCCCACCTGTGCGCCGTCGACCCACCGCGGGTCGACCCAGTGGTCGAGCTGGACGAGGTCGTCGGTCCGGCTGCCGTCTTCGAGCTCCACCCACACGCGGACCGGGTCGCCGTGCGGGACGTGGACCCATACTCTCGGCGCCGCGCCGAGCCGGACGACGACCGTCGCCGGCAGCATCCGCCGCCACGGCGCCAGCCGGAGGGCTTCCAGCGAGGCCGCCGCCGCCTGCGGGGTGTCGGCAGGGGCACCGAGGGCGGCCAGGACGTCGACCACGGTCCGTCGCGGGACGTGCGTGTGATCCCCCTGCCAGTCCTCGTAGTCGGTGGCCACCCCCAGTGCGCCCGCGAGCTCGCGCAGGACAGGGTCGAGCTCAGTCACGAGGCGGCGGCCTCGTACCGGTAGCCGAACCCGCGCAGCGTGGTGATGACCAGGGGGTCGACTCCGGCCGCAGCGAGCTTGCGGCGCAATGCCGACACGTGCATGTCGAGCGTCTTCGTCGAGCCGTACCAGTGTGCGTCCCAGACGTTGGTCATCAGGTCGTCGCGACTGACCGCCTCCCCGGCCCGGCGGAGCAGCTCGGCCAGCAGGTCAAACTCGCGCGGGCGCAGCTGCACCTCGATGCCGTTCGCGGTGCAGCGGCGGGCCGACGGGTCGACCACCACGCCGGCCACCACCGTCGGTGCGGCCCGCTCGTCCACCACGCCGCGCCGCAGGTGGGCGCGGACCCGGGCCAGCAGCTCGCGCAGCCGGAACGGCTTGGTGACGTAGTCGTCGGCCCCCGCGTCCAGACCGACCACGACGTCGACCTCGGCGCCGCGTGCCGTGAGCATCACGATGACCGCCTGCGGCAGCCGCTCGCGCAGGTGCCGGGCGACCGCCACGCCGTCGAGGTCGGGGAGCCCGAGGTCGAGGAGGACGAGGTCAGGGGGCGGCAGCTCCAGCGACAGGTCGAGGGCGATGGCGGCGGTGCCCGCGCTGCGGACGACGTACCCCTGGCTCTGCAGCGCCCGACCCAGCGGGACCGCGATCGCTGCGTCGTCCTCGACGAGCAGGATCACCGGTCCGGACATGTCCACCAGCCTAAGCCTGCGCCTCCGCCATGAGCAGCGTGAAGACCGTTCCGCCGTCGTCCCGCGCGGCCAGCAGCCGGGCACCCTCGGCCTCGGCGAGCGACCTGGCCAGCGCGAGACCGATCCCGGTCCCCGCGGCGCGCGCCGAACGACGCTCGAACATCTCCTCAAGGTCCCCCTGCGGCAAGTCTCCTTCGTCACGGACGTCGATGGCTACGCCGGTCCCGGACGCCCGCGCCGCGACCGAGACCTCGCCGCTGCCGTGCCACATCGCGTTGTCGACCAGGACGTCCAGCACCTGCTGCAGGGCAGCCTCCGGGAACGCCGCCAGCGGCAGCTCGCCCGCGACCTCCACCGTCATCTCGCGGCCCTGCGCGAGGCAAGGCCCGCGATAACGCTCCAGCAGCCCGTCGATGACCGGCGCGACGTCCAGCGGGGCCGCCGGCCCAGGTAGGTCACGGGCCAGGGCGAGCAGGTCCTCCACCGTCCGCTCCAGCCGGTCGACCTGGATCAGCGCCCGGGCTGCCACCTCCTCGACCGAGGCGGTCGGGTCGACGGTGGCCGACTCGAGCGTGATGCGCAGCGCCGTGATGGGCGTACGCAGCTGGTGCGACGCGTCGGCGGAGAAAGCTCGTTCCCGCTGGAACCGGTCGCCGAGGCGGCGACCTGACTCCTCGAGCACCGCCCCTACCACATCGACCTCGCTGACGCCGCTGCGCGGCACCCGCAGCGCGAAGCCGCCCTGCCCCAGCGTCTCGGCGCTGGCTGCCAGCCGTTCGAGCGGCGCGGACAGCCGGCGGGACAGCCGCCCAGACGCCCACCAGGCCAGCA
Source organism: Streptomycetales bacterium (assembly GCA_025361995.1). GTDB lineage: Bacteria > Actinomycetota > Actinomycetes > Prado026 > Prado026 > JANYIP01. Next base: position 3,266 of record JANYIP010000094.1, read on the forward strand.
GCAGGACCACCAGTGCGAGCAAGCCCATCAGCGCCCAGGCGCGCAGGTAGCGGCCCTCCACCGTCGTGCTCGGCAGGGCCGCGCGGATCACCGCCTTCGAGGGCCCGTCCTGACGCACCGGCAGCAGGGCGACCAGCGAAGCGCCGTCCCTGATGGTTCGCGACACCCCCGACGCCGATGCTTGCCTGGCCATCCGGGAGTGCGCCGGACCCTGGCCGTCGGTTCGAGCTCCCGCGGTGTCGTACACGGCCAGCTGGACGTCCGGGTCCGTCGGGTGGGGCAGCACGTCCTTGGACAGAATGTTGTCGGTGGACACCACCGCGAGGACTCGCGCGGCCTCGCGCTCGAGCTCGGTCTCCGACTGCTGCACGTACGCGCTGCGGATCGCGAGCATCAGCGGTACGGCGAACACCACCAGCGCCACCGCCGTCGCCGCGACGATGGCCAGGCGTACCCGCCGGCGCAGCGGGAGTGCGCGCACGGAGGCGCCGTCGGGGTCCGGCGGGCGCTGCTCGGAGGTCACCGGTGGTTGCGCCGCCACACCCGCGTCCGGTCGAGCCCGACGCCGAGGGCAACCATCGCGACGAGGACGAAGACCAGCGGCATCCGCACGCTCCACCACAGCAGCGAGATCTCGGTCATCTCGCTGTTCTGGATCACGAAGACGACGCCCAGCAAGGCCAGCGCACCGATCCCGGCCAGCTTGTACCGGGAGGTCTGCAGACTGCCGTGACCCGCTTCCCAGTGCCCGGACTCTGACATGTCTCGCCCCTCCAGCCGCATCGCACCGCTGACGGCGTGAGCCTACGGTGCGGCGGCCATCGGGAGCAGCGCGTCACCCAGACCGTGCCCCATCAGGTACGGCGTCCAGCGCGGGTCGTGCCGGCCGCTCGCGAGCACCCGCCACGCCGGTCCGCTGGGCTGCACCGGTGTCGCGCGCAACCGCCAGCCGAGGTCCGCCGGGGTCCGGTCCGCCTTGATCCGGTTGCAGCGGTGGCAGGCGGCCACCACGTTCTCCCAGGTGTGCCGCCCGCCGCGGCTGCGCGGTACGACATGGTCGATGCTCGCCGCATTCGCGCCGCAGTACGCACAGCGGCCGCCGTCGCGGGCGAAGACGGCTCTGCGGATAAGCGGGACTCCGGCGCGGTACGGCACCCACACGAAGCGATTGAGCCGGATCACCGAGGGCAGCACGAGCGATCCGCCGGCCGAGCGGACCACCCGGCCGGAGTCCTCGACGGCCGTCGCCTTGCTCGCCAGCACCAGCAGGAGGGCACGCCGATCCACCACCACGCCCAACGGCTCGTATGTGGCGTTCAGCACCAGAGCGTGCGCTGTCACGTGCGGTTCGGCCTCCTTCGTCCACCAGTGTCCGACGCCGACACGCGTGGGCGCCAGCGCTATTCACCAACCTGCTTCCGCTTAGGGTGATCGCGCCATGACTGACACCTCAGCGCTCGACCTGTCCACCCCGCCCGTCGCGGAGCGCCTCGACCTCGTCGAGGACCTCTTCGGGCACACCGTCGCCGACCCGTACCGTTGGCTGGAGGACCCGGTCAGCGAGCAGAGCCGGGCCTGGAGCGCGGCGCAAGATGCCTCGTACACGGCCGCCCGCGCGACCTGGCCGGGCCTGGACCGGCCGCGCGGCAGGCTCACCGAGCTGCTCGGCGCTGGCCTGGTCACTCCTCCGGTCTGGCGCGGCCAGCGGCAGTTCCTGATGCGCCGCAGCGCCGAGCAGGAGCACGCCGTCCTCGTCACGATCGACCCCGACGGCACCGAGCGCACCCTGATCGACCCGATGGCCCTCGACGAGTCGGGCCTGACCACGCTGGACTCCTGGCAGCCCACCAAGGAGGGCCACCTGCTGGC
>JANYIP010000070.1 GCA_025361995.1 Streptomycetales bacterium
GGACAAGCTCTACAGCGAGTACGTCAAGGAAGACGTCGCGATCCGCAAGATGATGACCAAGGGCATGGAGCGCGCGGGCATCTCCCGCGTGGAGATCGAGCGCACCCGTGACCGGGTCCGCGTCGACATCCACACCGCTCGTCCCGGCATCGTCATCGGCCGTCGTGGCGCCGAGGCCGACCGCATCCGCGGCGACCTCGAGAAGCTGACCGGCAAGCAGGTCCAGCTGAACATCCTCGAGGTCAAGAACCCAGAGATCGACGCGCAGCTGGTCGCTCAGGGTGTCGCCGAGCAGCTCGCCAGCCGGGTCTCGTTCCGGCGCGCGATGCGCAAATCGATGCAGTCGGCGATGAAGGCCGGCGCCAAGGGCATCCGGGTGCAGTGCTCAGGTCGTCTCGGCGGTGCCGAGATGAGCCGCTCGGAGTTCTACCGCGAGGGTCGCGTCCCGCTGCACACCCTGCGCGCGAACATCGACTACGGCATGTACGAGGCCCGGACGACGTTCGGCCGCATCGGCGTCAAGGTCTGGATCTACAAGGGCGACGTCATCAGCGGCAAGGCTGAGCGCGACGTCCAGCTCCCGGGTCGCGGCCCGGCGCGTCCGGCTCGTCCGGTCGCGCGCCCCACCCGCCGCCCGGCCGGTGCCGTCACCAGCACCGGTCCCACCGAGAGCACTGGTCCTGCAGAGAGCACTGGTCCTGCAGAGAGCATCGAGGCGCCCCCCGCCGAGGTCCTCGGCGTGGACACGGCGGCTGCGACCAGCGAGCCGACTGACGCCGGAACGGAGGTCTGACGCCATGCTGATCCCCCGGCGGGTCAAGCACCGCAAGCAGCACCACCCGGGTCGTTCGGGCGCTGCCACCGGCGGTACCCGGGTCACCTTCGGCGAGTACGGCCTGATGGCCCTCGAGCCGGCGTACGTCACGAACCGGCAGATCGAGGCCGCGCGTATCGCGATGACCCGGCACATCAAGCGTGGCGGCAAGGTCTGGATCAACATCTATCCGGACCGCCCCATCACGAAGAAGCCGGCCGAGACCCGGATGGGTTCCGGCAAGGGCTCGCCCGAGTGGTGGATCGCGAACGTCAAGCCCGGACGCGTGATGTTCGAGCTGTCCTACCCCACCGAGAAGGTCGCCCGTGAGGCTCTGCTCCGCGCGGCGCACAAGCTCCCGATGAAGTGCCGGATCGTCCGGCGCGAGGCTGGTGAGGTCTGATGGCCACCGGAACCACAGCCACCGAGCTGCGCGACTCAGCCGGGGACGACTTGGTCGCCAAGCTCAAGGAGGCCAAGGAGGAGCTCTTCAACCTCCGCTTCCAGGCGGCCACCGGCCAGCTGGAGAACCACGGCCGGCTGCGCGCGGTCCGCAAGGACATCGCCCGCATCTACACCGTGATGCGTGAGCGTGAGCTGGGAATCACCAGCACCGAGTCCGTTTCGGACGGTGCTGAATGAGCGAGAAGGCAGACATGACCGAGAGCACCGAGAGCACCGAGAGCACCGAGAGCACCGAGAGCACCGAGAGCACCGACAGCGCCGAAGAGAGCCGCGGCTTCCGCAAGACCCGGGAAGGCCTCGTCGTCAGCGACAAGATGGACAAGACCGTCGTCGTCGCCGTCGAGAACCGGGTCAAGCACGCCGTGTACAGCAAGGTCATTCGCCGTACGAACAAGCTGAAGGCGCACGACGAGGCCAACCAGTGCGGCATCGGCGACCGCGTCCTGCTCATGGAGACCCGCCCGCTCAGCGCCACCAAGCGCTGGCGCGTCGTGGAGATCCTCGAGCGGGCGAAGTAGACCCGTCAGCATCAGGAGACTGAAGTGATCCAGCAGGAGTCGCGGCTTCGTGTCGCCGACAACACCGGTGCCAAGGAGATCTTGTGCATCCGCGTTCTCGGCGGTTCGGGCAGGCGCTACGCCAGTATCGGCGACGTGATCGTGGCGACCGTCAAGGACGCCATCCCCGGCGGGAACGTCAAGAAGGGTGACGTCGTCAAGGCGGTCATCGTGCGCACCGTCAAGGAGCGCCGGCGTCCGGACGGCTCGTACATTCGCTTCGACGAGAACGCCGCCGTGATCCTCAAGGCGGACGGCGACCCGCGCGGCACCCGAATCTTCGGCCCGGTGGGTCGCGAGCTTCGCGACAAGAAGTTCATGAAGATCATCTCGCTCGCCCCGGAGGTGCTGTAGCCATGGCCGCACACGTCAAGAAGGGCGACACCGTCCTGGTCATCAGCGGCAAGGACAAGGGAGTGACCGGCAAGGTCATCGCGTCCTACCCGCGCGACTCCCGGATCCTCGTCGAGGGGGTCAACCGGATCAAGAAGCACACCAAGGTCGGCCAGAGC
>JANYIP010000081.1 GCA_025361995.1 Streptomycetales bacterium
GCGGATCCGGCGGGCGATCGCGGACCTGCCGGGGCTCGCGCTGGCCGGGGCTGCGTACGACGGGGTCGGTGTGCCCGCCTGCATCGGCTCGGGCGACGCGGCAGCGACCCGGGTCGCCGACGCGGTCGCGCAGCGGAGACAATGGAGCCATGGCTGACAGTGCTGGGCACGCGCACGGTATCGACCCGATGGCGGCGGCGAAGCCCAAGGCGCGCGACATCAACCAGATGGTCCGCTACACGATGTGGTCCGTCTTCCGAGTCGCCCGACCGCTCGGGGACGGCCCGCGCGACGGCGTGGTGGCCGAGGTCGACGCCCTGATCGAGGAGCTCGGGGCCAAGGACGTCGTGGTGCGCGGCCTCTACGACGTGGCGGGGCTGCGCGCAGACGCCGACTTCATGGTCTGGTGGCACGCCGAGTCGCCGGACGCGTTGCAGGAGGCGTACGCGGCGCTGCGGCGGACCGCACTCGGCCGCGCCTGCGAGCCGGTCTGGTCGGTGATGGCGCTGCACCGTCCCGCCGAGTTCAACAAGAGCCACGTGCCGGCCTTCCTGTCCGACGAGAGCCCGCGCGCCTACGTCTGCGTCTACCCCTTCGTCCGCTCGTACGAGTGGTACCTGCTGCCGGACGAGGAGCGGCGGGCGCTGCTGGCCGAGCACGGGCAGATGGCACGCGGCTTCGCCGACGTGCGTGCCAACACGGTCTCGTCGTTCGCGCTCGGCGACTACGAGTGGATCCTGGCCTTCGAGGCGGACGAGCTGCACCGCATCGTCGACCTGATGCGCGAGCTCCGTGCCTCTGGCGCCCGGCGGCACGTCCGCGAGGAGCTGCCCTTCTACACCGGTCGCCGGCGCCCCACCACCGACCTCGTCGCCGCCCTCCCCTGATTTCCCGGATCGCCGCGCCCCCTCGCGACTTGTCCGTGTGAGAGCAGGCCCGGACCTGTTGTCACCCGGACAAGTCGGGGGTACGGAGCGCCGGTAGGGTCGGCGGATGACCTCGGCGGGCACGCTCATCGCGGAGCTCGCTGCAGCCCTTCCCGACGATGCGGTGGTCGACGACCGCGACCGCCTCGCGACCTACCGCAATGACCAGGCGGTCGGGGTGCCCGCTGGCGAGCCGGCTGTCGCCGTCTTCCCGCGTACGACCGCCGAAGTCTCCGCTGTACTCGCCGCAGCGCACGCGCGCCAAGTCCCCGTGGTCCCTCGCGGCGCCGGCTCAGGCCTGTCCGGCGGGGCCAACGCCGTCGACGGCTGCATCGTGCTCTGCCTCGAGCGGATGCGCGACATCGTTGAGGTCAACGTCGACGACGGGTACGCCGTGGTCGAGCCGGGCGTCGTCAACCAAGAGCTGCGCGAGCACGTACGCGGCCACGGCCTCTGGTACGCACCCGACCCTGCCTCCAAGGACTGGTGCACGATCGGCGGGAACGTCAACACCAACGCCGGCGGCCTGTGCTGCGTGAAGTACGGTGTCACCCGCGAGGCCGTCCTCGGTCTCGAGGTCGTCCTCGCCGACGGCAGGGTGACCCGGATCGGCCGACGTACCGTCAAAGGTGTTGCGGGCTACGACCTCACGGCCCTCATGGTCGGCAGCGAGGGCACCCTCGGCGTCGTCACCCAGGCTCGGCTGAGGCTGCGCCCGCTGCCCGCGCCGCCGACCACGGTCGTCGCCACGTTCGCCGACGTGCCCGCCGCTGGGCGCGCCGTGATGCGCATCATGGCCACCGCAACCCCGTCGCTGCTCGAGCTCATGGACCGCACCACTCTGCGCGCCGTCGAGTCGTTCCAGCCCATGGGTCTGGACACCAGCGCAGCCGCCCTGCTCATCGCCCAGTCCGACCTGCCCGGAGGCGGCGCCCACCACGAGGCCGACGCGATCCTCGCCGCCTGCGCGGCCGAAGGAGCTGTCGAGGGGTATCGCTCCGAGGACGAGGAGCAGGCCGACCTGCTCCTCGGGGCCCGCCGCCTCGCCATCCCCGCCTTGGAGCAGATGGGCGCCTGGCTGCTCGACGACGTGGCCGTCCCACGCTCCCGGCTGGCTGCGGCCATCGAGCGGATCGAGGAGGTCTCAGCCGCGAGCGGCCTGGTCATCGGTACGTTCGGGCACGCCGGCGACGGCAACCTGCACCCGACGATCATCTATCCGCACGGCGACGCCGCGGCGCAGGAGCGGGCGTTCGGCGCCTTCGACGACATCCTGGACATCGCCCTGCGGCTGGGGGGAACCGTCACCGGCGAGCACGGTGTGGGCCTGCTCAAGCGGCGGGCCCTGGGCGAGGAGCTCGACCCGGTCGCGCGCTCGATGCACGACGCCATCAAGACAGCCCTCGACCCCACTGGCATCCTCAACCCCGGCAAGGCGCTCCCGCCCCGCTGACGCGGGCCGCGGGGCCGCCGGACCGCCGGACATAGGGGCCGCCTACTCCGCCGGGACCAGCCGCAGCGACACCGAGTTGATGCACCAGCGCTGGTCCGTCGGCGTCGGGTAGCCCTCGCCCTCGAAGACGTGCCCGAGGTGGCTGTCGCAGTTCGCGCAGCGGGCCTCGACCCGCTTCATGCCCATCGAGCGGTCCTCGATCAGCGTCACCGCGTCGCCCTCGGTGGGCGCGTAGAAGGACGGCCACCCGCAGTGGCTCTCGAACTTCGCGGTGGACCGGAACAGCTCCTGGCCGCAGGCCCGGCACGCATAGACGCCGACAGTCTTGGTGTCCACGTACTCGCCGGTGAACGGCCGCTCCGTGCCCGACTTGCGCAGGACGGCGTACTCCTCGCGGGTGAGCTGGGCCTTCCACTCGTCTTCGGTCTTCTGCACGCGATTCTCCATGCACCAACGGTACGTCGGGCCTGGTGTCCCGCGCGCCTGAGCGGCCCCGCAGCCGATGACGGAACTCTTACGCCTGGGCCTGGCGCCCGCTGCCCGCCGAGGCTAGCGTCGGGCCCATGGACCTTGACCCGAACGAGACCGCACTCGTCCTCATCGAGTACCAGAACGACTTCACCTCCGAAGGTGGCGCG
>JANYIP010000108.1 GCA_025361995.1 Streptomycetales bacterium
GCCCACCACGGCGAAACCACCCTCGACAACCTCGCAGCCCTCTGCGGCTACCACCACCGACTCGTCCACCAATCCGATGCCCACCGCAGCGACGGCGCCCGGATCGGGAAACACCCACCAGTTGCGTTCACCATCACCGGCACCCCCGGCGCCGCCCCCATCTTCACCCTCGACCCCCACCAGCAACTCCAATGCTGAGTAGCCCACCGAGCCACCGACACAAGCCCCAACCGACCAAGAGGGGGGCCTTTCTACCGATGGCGTCACTCACAGTCTGCGAACTGCCAGCTCGAATCCGGCAGTCGGTGCGGATCTTGGAGGTGGATGATGGAGGCTGCACCGAGAAGGCCTGCGCTGCTAGGAGCGGGAGCGGGAGGGATGGGATTTGACTCGCGGCTGCTAGGGCTGCCGTCGTGGACGCCGTTGTCGCGGCTGGATGTAGAAGCCGAACACATCTCACGTGGGTTAAATGCGGTGGGTCCCTCTGTCTACGCACTTACGAACGCGTCGATGGGTGGCACCGCTGATGACCCCGGAGTCGGTGCGATTCTATGGGCTCGGTCGAGAGCCGTGTCACTCTTGATCTACGAGCGCAAGCCGGGTGTCCTCACGAGGGTGACCGCACCGTTGCTCCACGGTGTTGCCGGGAGCACGCGGACTGCGTCATTGGCCCAGTCGAACGTCGAGCCTTCACCCGCCGGCACGACGAGCGGACTCGTGGACGGATCAGGGCCAGCGGTGGAGGTCATGCCCCTCCGGCTACCACCACCGCCTCGTCCACCAATCCGACGGCGCCTAAATCGACAAGCACCCGCCGGTCAGTGCAGGAGTTCGCTGATCTCCCGGGCCAGATCGACTGAGGCTTCGATCTCGACTTTGCGATTCGTCAGGCTCTCCACATTGATGCCGAACGGAACGCCGAGCCGGCGACAGAAGCCGATCAGGGCGCGTGCGTTGGTCAGGCACTGGTCATAGGACTCTGTCAGTGGATCCGGCGACCGGGTGAGCTCGGTGTGCAGCCAGCGTGGGACGTCGATGCCGAGCCACGACATGAACTCCAGGGTCTTCATAGAGCCGCAAGGTGCCAGCGTGAGGACGACTGGGCGCGGGACCATGTCCTCGTCCCGGCAGAGATAGACGTAGTCGGACAGCAGGTCACGGCTGTGATCCAGGTCGTAGCAGACCTGGGAGACGAAGAAGTCGCAACCGTCCAGCTGCTTGCTCAGCATCCGTCGGTGCTCCTGGCCGGTGCCGACATGCCGTTCAGCGATGCTGACACCACCGATGCCGGGTCGTCGGTCCAAACCGGCGTGCAGCCGGTACGCGTCGGTGAGCCGTGTCTTCACCACCTGGTGACGGGAGGCGGCACCGACCAGCACCGTGAGCACCCGGTCGGTGTCGACCTCGGTGAGCCAACGGCTCAAGTCTGCCTCGGTGTACTTGCCGACAGCGCGGTAGACGACCACCGGTCTGGTCCAGTCGGACAGGTGCCGATCCAAGAAGTCCGCGGGATCCATCATCGGCATGAACGGGAAGGGCCGTGACTCCGGGGAACGTTCGGCTTCGGCGTCCACGTCGTAGATGATCAACCCATCCAGGGCCACCGAGTCCAGCCGCGCCAGCGTGGCCTCGGCGATCTCGTCAGCACGCCCCGGAGTCGTCGTCAGGCTCGGCGGGGTGATCCCGTACAGGAGCACCCCGTGCTCAGCCCGTCGCAGCAGTTCCCGCGCAGAACCGTCTCCGCCCAGTGCCATCGGCACAGCATGTCAAGTCGCTCGGTCTTCGCGCACCGAGGTTCCCGGTGGGGCACCTGGCTCAGGACGTTGAGCTCGTGCGGCAGGCAGCGCCTTCGGGGGCTGGCCGGCGTCGCCGAGGCGGCGCATGACCCGGCGCTGCCCTCCTTCATCCATGAAGTCCCGTCAGCCGACGGTGATGGCGTCCAGGCGCTCGCGTAGGAAGGCCGATGCGACCACCGGCTCGTACGTGTTCGGTCGGCCGACCGGAGGCTGGAGCGACTCGACGACCGTGTCGTGGTCCGCTTCATAGAAGTACACCAGCGAGACAAGCTCCTCCTCGGGCGCGCCCGGCTGCGGCGGCAGGACCCGGTGACGGTTGGAGCGCCAGCGGTCCCCCGACCAGCGCGCCAGCAGGTCACCGGTGTTGATGGTAAAGGCGTCCGGGTGCCACGGCGCGTCCTCCCACTCGCCGTCGGCGCCGTCCGGCGTCCACACCTGGAGGCCGCCCTGGCCTGGCTCGCGGTCCAGGATCGTCACCGTCCCGAAGTCGGTGTGCGGCCCGATCCGGAACTGGCCGGGGAGGGGCTCGCCGACCACGGACATCGCCGGGTACCAGTTGACGTTCATCGTGTGGGTGGAGTGACCGGTGTGCCGGGTGAAGAAGTTCGGCGCCTGCCCGAGCGCCATGGCGCAGATGACGAGCAGCTCGTCGGCCAGAGCTCGCATCTCGTGCAGGTACGCGGTCACCACTGGCTGCAGCTCGGAGATCTCCCTCGGCCAGACATTCTGCGGGAACCAGTAGGCGTCGACCTCGGGGTCACCGGTGGGCAGCTCGGCGCCGACCGCGAAGGACTCCTTGAGGTCCGGCGGCGTCTCGGTGCCCTCGGAGTAGCCGTTGGCCTCCACTCCTGGCGGCAGCCAGCCACGACCGCCGACCGTCACGGCGTACGCAGCCTTGACCGGCACCGGCAGCGCGAAGAAGGCGCGGCAGAGCACGCGGACCCGGTCCCGCTGTGCCTGCGGCACCCCGTGGCCGGTGACGAGGAAGAAGCCGACGGTCTGCAGGGCGGCGTCGACCTCGGCGGCCACAGCTGCACGCTCGGCGGGTCCGCCCGAGAACCAGGGGGCAAGATCGATGACGGGTACCGACGACGCCATGCGCTCAGTCCTCTCCGATGTCCTCGAGCCACAGCTCCGGCCGGGCCGCGATGAAGTCCGTCATCAGCCCGACCAGCTCGGGATCGTCCAGGAGGACGATCTCGACCCCGTTCTCGGCCAGCCACTCGTGGCCACCGAAAAATGTCCGCGCCTCCCCGACGATCACCCGAGAGATCCCGAACTGCCGTACCAGGCCACTGCAGTACCAGCACGGGGAGAGCGTCGTGACCATAGTGGTCCCCCGGTACGTACGCTGCCGGCCGGCGGCTTTGAAGGCGGCTGTCTCGGCATGCAGCGAGGGGTCGCCGTCTTGCACCCGACGGTTGTGCCCGCGTCCGAGCAGCTGCCCGTCCGCGCCGAAGAGCGCAGCCCCGATCGGGATGCCTCCCTCGGCCAAGCCGGCCCGGGCCTCCTCGACAGCCACGGTCAGCATCTGGGTCGCCGAAGTCAGCGACTGGGAGTCGATCGTCATGGGCTCACTCTGACCGCCCCCCTCGGACCCGGCAATGGACGAACCAGCCGTAACACGCGCGTGGCATGCTGACGATCCGTACTCCGACCCAGCACCCACCGAACGAGGTACGCGGTGACCGTCCAGCTGAGCGCGCTGCTCGACCTCGAGGTCGTCCGCAACGCCAAGCCCGAGGTGCTGGTCGGCCACGGCCGGCTGGAGCGGCCGGTGCGCTGGGTGCACTCCAGCGAGATCTTCGAGATCGGCCCGCTGCTGGCCGGTGGCGAGCTGCTCCTGACCACCGGCCTGGGCTTGGCGGGCGTGGACATCGGCGCCCGGCGGCACTACCTGCGTGAGCTCGCGGAGCGCGGCGTGGCGGCGCTGGCGGTCGAGCTGGGGCGGACATTCCGCGACATGCCGCCCGAGCTGGTCCTGGAGGCGCAGGCGCACGACTTCCCGCTCATCGCGCTGCACTCGGTGGTCCCGTTCATCCGGATCTCGGAGACGGTCAACACGCTGATCGTCAACGGGTCGGTCCGGCGTCTGCAGCTTGGCGAGGACATCACCCGCGCCCTCAACGACAGCCTGATCGGCGGCGCCGGGGTGGCCGGGCTGCTCGGCACGGCTGGCCGGCTGATCGACGGGCCGCTGGTGGCGATCTCGGCCGGCGGGGCGCTCATCGCGGCGCACGGGGTCGGTGACCACCGCGACGTGTGGGCGCTGGTCGAGTCCGCGCGGATGTCGGCACCGATCACCGTCCACGGGGGCACCTGGGGCACCTTGTACGTCGGGGCCGGCGCCGGCCGAAACCTGGCGGACGACGAGCTCGAGGCGGTCCTGGAGCGGACGTCGGTGGCCGTCTCGCTGGCCGTCCTCGGCGGCGGCCGGGCGGCGAGCCACCGGGAGAGCCAGGTGGACGCCCTGCTCGGCGACCTGCTGCGCGGCACGGCGGTGGAGATCCAGGCGACGCTGCGGGCCGGGCTGGTCGGGTTCAACCCCCGGCCGCAGGACCGGCTGGTCGGCGTGGCCGTGGAGTCGGCCGACCCGCGCGCGGCGATCGCGGTCCTCGAACGGTGCGCGGCGCTGCTCGGCGGCCCCGGCCTGTGCGGCCACGCCCAGGGGCACAGCGTCGGCCTGGTCTCCGTACCCGCTGCGCGGATCGACCCGGTCGAGTCGGTCCGGGTGGCGGCGGACGAGGCGCGGCTGGCGTCCGGAGCCCCCGAGGTACGGATCGGCGTCGGGCACGCAGTCGTGGCCGACCACGGCCTGGTCCGCGGTGCGGCGTCGCTCTGGGACGCGCTGCTCGTGCTCCGGCTGATCCCCGGCACGGTCACCGCGATCGGGACGGGTACCGGCAACCCCGGACGGGTGCCCGCGGTGATGACCTCCCGTACGTACAGCCTGGAGCTCGAGCTCTTGCGCCGAGCTGACGCGACCGGGCTGGACGAGCTGGCCAAGCGGATGATCGGCCCGGTCATCGCCTGGGACGCCGACCACGGCAGCAAGCTGGTCCACACCCTCGAGGTGTTCCTGCGCAACGGCTGCAGCCCGACCAGGACGGCTGCGGCGCTGCACCTGGGGCGTCAGTCGCTCTACCAGCGGATCGAGCGCATCGAGGCGCTGCTGGGGCACGAGGTCAACGGTCCAGACCTGCTCCCGGCGCTGCTCCTCGCGGTCTGCGCCCAGCGCCTCTCGACGCTGACCTGACCTGACCCGCTAGACCGTGAGGTCGATCACGCTCGACGTCGGCTTCAGCACCTTGACCAGCCCGTAGTAGATCGCCGCGGCCAGCACGAAGCCGACCTCGAAGGTGATGTCACCCATCCCCTTGTGGGCCTTGTAGATCCAGCCGTTGAACGACGCCTGGTCGGAGAAGAGCAGGATCGACACCGCCATGCCCACGACCATCGCGATGGGGCCAGCCCAGTTGGTGTACGTCTTGTCCTGCAGGACCGAGCCGAACGAGTCCTTGCCACGCATCCAGCGGTCGATGAGCACGACGCCCAGCCACGGCGCGATCCAGTACGCCATGACCAGCAGGAAGTTCTCGTACTTCGACCCGGCGTCGTCCAGAGCGGTGAAGGCGACCACGAGGCCGACGGCACCGAACACGAGCGCAGTGACCGCTCGGCGGGACGAGAACGGCAGTTTGATGCCCATCGCGATCGAGGCGATCGCCCCGGAGTAGATGTTGAGCACGTTGGCCGAGACGGCGCCGACGGCGATGGCGATCAGGGTCAGCTTGGCGATCCAGGTCGGCATCGTCGCGACCAGGATCCCGGTGGGCGAGCCGCCGGCGAACTCGGCGTCGAGCGCCTTGGGGATCGTCATGGACGCCGCGCCGACGATCTCGAGCACGGCGCACGAGATGAAGATGCCGAGGAAGGCGTACAGCGCGACCTGCGCCTTGTTGACCGTCGGCTTGAGGTAGCGGGTGTAGTCCGAGGCGTACGGGTTCCAGCCGGCCGCGTACCCGAAGGCGGCACCGAACGTGGTCAGGAAACCGCCGACGCCACCGCCGGCGCCCGGCGCACCCAGCGACGCGTGCGCGAAGGTGGCGATGGTCGCGAGCACGAAGACGACACCGAGGAACGGGAACGCCCAGCGCTCGAAGACGTGGACGAAGTTGTGCCCGAAGAAGGCGGCCACGACCTGGATGACCACGATGAGGATCAGGCACAGACCCTTGGGCCAGTGGGTGAGCGAGTTGAGCGCGAAGGTGCCGCTGACGCTGTTCACCGCGAACCAGCCGATGCCGGCACCGATCGACATCAGGGCGCTCGGCAGGATGTTGCCCCAGTAGCCGAAGCCGATCCGGCTCAGCACCATCTGCGGGACGCCGTCCGCGGGGCCCCAGGTCGACAGGATGCCCTGGGTCAGCGCACCGATCGCGCTGCCGGCAGCCAGCGCGATCGCGGCCTGCCAGAAGTTGAGCCCGAAGAACGCCACTCCGATGACGCCGACGAAGATCGTGGCGAACTCGAGGTTCGGCGACGCCCAGGTCCACAGCAGCTGGCGCGGGTTGCCGTGCCGCTCCGCGAGGGGGATCGGCTCGATGTCGGCTTCCTCGATCGCGACGACGCGGTCGCCGTACACGGGTTCGGCGACCATCGTTGTCGACCCAGTTGTCGACCCAGTTGTCGACCCAGTTGTCGACCCAGTTGTCGACCCAGTTGTCGACCCAGATGTCGACCCAGTTGTCGACCCGGTGGTGGAGGTGTCGGGGGCAGCGTTCGACGGCTCAGCAGTCATGGGTGCACTGTCCCGGCCTGGCGACCTGCCCGGCAACGTGCGGACGGTCCGTCCTCTCCGGTGCCCGGCGATACGAAACGTCCACCCGGCACCGGGGTACAGGACGTGCGAGCCGGACTACAGTCGCGCTATGTCCCGCCGCGCCCTGCGTCGAGCCCGCGCCATCCGTGGCGTCGTGGTGGCTGCGTCGGGTGCGCTGCTGGCGATCGGCGGACACATCGTCGCTGGGGGAACCATGCCGGTGCACCCGGCGCTCGTGCTGCTGATCGGCCTTGCGGCCGCGGCCTGCACGCTGCTGTCCGACCGCGAGTGGTCGCTCGGCCGCTTGCTCGTCGCGCTGGCGGGGATCGAGCTGCTGGTCCACCTGGAGATGAGCCTGGACCAGGTTCCGATGGGTGGG
>JANYIP010000221.1 GCA_025361995.1 Streptomycetales bacterium
GGTCGTCGAGGTGGCGCGAGTCGTGGGTTGCGCCGTCGAAGTCGGCGATTTTCCAGGCCCGTGTCCGGCTCGGGTTCGAGGCTGTCGAAGCGTTGTTCCGGCGGGTTGCGCGGCCGCTGGCCACGACGGACACGCCGGGCGCGAGGCTTGGTGGCCGTGTGGGACAGGTCTCGGGGGCGGCGGAGGCCTGTGGTGTGGCCAGCGGGATGGTGCTCGGCGAGGCGCTCGCCCGCTGTCCCGAGCTCGTGCTACTCGCGGTCTCGGCGTACCTCGCCGAGCAGCCGTGGTGGGACCAGGTCAAGGTGTTCCGCGAGCTCTACCGCGAGCGCCGCGATGCCCTGCTGGACGCCATGGCCGCGCACCTGCCGGCTGGTACGACGTGGACCGTGCCGGACGGTGGCTTCTACTCGTGGGTGCGGCTGCCGGAAGGCCTTGACGCCACCACGATGCTGGCGCGCGCGGTCACGGCCCGGGTCGCGTACGTGCCGGGGTCGGCCTTCTATGCCGGCGACTCGAAGGAGCTGGGCCGCAGGTCCCTGCGGCTCTCGTACTGCTACCCGGACCCGGATCGGATCCGTGAGGGGGTGCGCAGGTTGGCGTCCGTCGTCTCTGGAGAGCTCGAGCTGCTCGCCACCTTCGGCCCCGGGTCGGGCGCGTCGTCGCCGGCGCCCGGGCACGGCGGCTCACCGTCCGACGTGCCTGGTCCGGCCACCGCATGACCGGCGGCGAAGCCCGCGTCGTCGTCCTGGCTGGAGGCCTCTCGCACGAGCGTGACGTGTCCCTGCGGTCGGGTCGACGGGTCGCAGAAGCCTTGCGTGGCAACGGTTTGGACGTCACGGTGGCCGACGTTGACGCCGCCCTGCTGCCGTCCCTGGCGGCCGACCCGCCGGCTGTCGTCGTCCCCCTGCTTCATGGCGCCAGCGGTGAGGACGGTGCGCTGCGCGACGTGCTCGGGATGCTGGGGCTGCCGTACGTCGGCTCGGTTCCGCAGGCCTGCCGGGTGGCCTTCGACAAGCCGGCGGCCAAGACCGTGGTCGCCACGGGCGGGCTCTCGACACCCGCCTCGGTCACGCTGCCGCAGACGACGTTTCGCGAGCTGGGTGCGGCCGCGGTCATGACAGCACTGGTCGACACCCTGGGCCTGCCGCTGATGGTGAAGCCGGCTCGTGGCGGCTCCTCGCTGGGCGCCGCGGTGGTGCGTACCGCCACCGACCTGCCGGCGGCGATGGTCGGCTGCTTCTCGTACGGCGACACCGCACTCGTCGAGCGCTTCGTCGAGGGCACCGAGGTCGCGGTCTCGGTGATCGACACCGCGGACGGACCGGTCGCGCTGCCGGGCGTCGAGGTGGTCGCCGACGGCGGCTTCTACGACTACTCGGCCCGGTACACCGCGGGGGCGACGGAGTTCTTCGCGCCGGCTCGGTTGTCGGCACCGGTGGCGGCCAGCTGCGCCGCGGCGGCGCTCGCGGCGCACCAGGCGCTCGAGCTGCGCGACCTCTCGCGGACCGACCTGATCGTCGACGTCGACGGCCGGCCGTGGTTCCTGGAGGTCAACGTGGCGCCTGGGATGACCGAGACCTCGCTGTTCCCGCAGGCGGTGGCTGCCGCTGGCCAGGATCTCGGTGCGCTGTGGCGCGGGCTGGTGGACCGCGCCGTCACACGCCGCTCCTGAGAGTCACTTTGTCGACTGACTGACTTCTCTTGATTACTCTCTGTACTCGGCACCATGACCGGCAGAGCGCTCGGAGGTGCCCTCACCGGGCGCCAAGAGCTCCAGGATGCGCTGCAGGTCGTCGAGCGAGCCGAAGTCGATGGTGATGGTGCCCTTGGTCCGGCCGACGTCCACTCGGACCCGCGTCTCGTACCGGTCGGACAGCCGGGCCGCGAGGTCGCTCAGACCCGGCGCGGTGATCTTCTTCGACCTGCTCCTTGGCGCTCTCGGTGCCTCGGTCTCGTCACCGAGAGTGACGATCTCCTCGGTGGCGCGCACGGACAGACCCTCGGAGACGATGCGGTGCGCCAGCCGGTCCTGGGCGACAGCGCTCGTCAGCCCGAGCAGGGCCCGGGCGTGGCCGGCCGACAGCACACCGGCGGCGACCCTCCGCTGGACGGCGGGCGGGAGCTTGAGCAGACGCAAGGTGTTCGAGATCTGCGGGCGCGACCGGCCGATGCGCTGGGCGAGCTCCTCGTGCGTGCAGCCGAAGTCCTGGAGCAGCTGGTCGTAGGCCGCCGCCTCTTCGAGCGCGTTCAGCTGGCTGCGGTGCAGGTTCTCCAGGAGCGCGTCACGGAGCAGGTCCTGGTCGCCGGTCACCCGCACGATGGCCGGGATCGCCGTCAGACCGGCCTCGCGCGCCGCTCGCCACCGCCGCTCTCCCATCACCAGCTCGTAGCGTCCTGGCGCGGTGGGGCGCACGACGATAGGCTGCAGCAGGCCGACTTCGCGGATCGAGTGGACGAGCTCGGCGAGGGCCTCTTCGTCGAAAATGGTCCGCGGCTGGCGCGGGTTCGCGACTAGCGCGTCGATCGGGATCTCGGCGAAATACGCGTTCAAACCGTCGGCCGTGCTCGAGGGGTCGTCGCGCAGCGTGACAGAACGCCCGGTCTCGACCAAGGGCGGCCGGGGCTCGTCTGCCGGTGCCGAGGGGATGAGTGCTCCCAGTCCTCGGCCGAGGCCGCCTCGCCGTACGTTCATGCGCTCCCCTGTCTTGGACTCGTCACTCACCGTACGGCTCCGGCTGGCGTGCGAGCTCGCGCGCCGCCTCGAGGTACGAGAGCGCACCGGTGGAACCCGGATCGTAGGTCATGACGGTCTGTCCGTAGCTCGGAGCCTCGCTCACCCGTACCGACCGCGGGATCAGCGTCTTGAGCACCCGCTCGCCGAAGTGTGACCGCACCTCGTCAGCCACCTGTGCGGCCAGCCGGGTCCGGGCGTCGTACATGGTGAGCAGGATCGTGGAGATGTGCAGGCGGGGGTTGAGGTGTGCCTTCACCAGCTCCACGTTGCGGACGAGCTGGCCCAACCCTTCGAGCGCGTAGTACTCGCACTGGATCGGGATGAACACCTCCTCGGCGGCCACCATGGCGTTCACCGTGAGCAGCCCCAGCGAGGGCGGGCAGTCGATGAGCACGTAGTCGAGCTTCTCGCTGTCACCGGCGTTCGCCTCGAGCTGGTACGCGTCCAGCGCTCTCAGCAGCCGTGACTCGCGCGCAACCAGGGACACGAGCTCGATCTCGGCCCCAGCGAGGTCGATCGTGGCTGGCGCCGCGTACAGGCCTGGAATTCCCTCCACCTCCTGGACCACCGAGGCCAGAGCGGCGCCTTCGACCAGAACCTCGTACACGCTCGGAGTCCCGGCCTGGTGGGGGACTCCGAGGGCGGTCGACGCGTTGCCCTGGGGATCGAGGTCGAGCACGAGGACCCGCAACCCGCTGAGGGCCAGGGCTGCGGCGAGGTTGACCGTCGTGGTGGTCTTCCCCACGCCGCCCTTCTGGTTCGCGACGGTGAGCACGCGGGTCCTGGTGGGGCGCGGCAGGTCGCCGACGCGGCCAGTCATCACCTGAGCGGCCGTCGCGGCCGCCCGGGCGATCGGGGTGTCGTCGGAGTTGGGTGCGTCGGACGGCGGGGGAGTCTCGGTTTCACGTGAAACGACGAGCTCAAGGATCCGGTGGGCATCCTCAGCGCCTGGCGCGTTCACGGACGACCCTTTCCATCGCGTGTCGAACGGCGTGACGGACGCGACCGGGCAACACCTGCGCTCGGGTCACGCTGGATCCGCACCACAGTCGTCGGCGGGTCGACAACGCCCTCTCCCACGCTCAGCACCTCGGCCGCCACCCCGCCGAGGTTGCGTACCCGCGGACCAGCTTCGCGCAGCTCGTCTGCAGCAGACTCACCCTTGAGGGCCAACAGGACCCCGCCCGGTGTGAGCAAGGGAAGGCACCACCGGGCGAGCCGCTCCAACGGGGCCACCGCGCGGGCAGTCACCACATCCCGTAACGGCCGGGAGGACCCTCTGTCCTCGGCGCGCTGCCGGATCACGGTGACGTTGGTCAGCCCCAGCGCTGCCACGACCTCCTCGAGAAAGACCGTGCGACGCAGGAGCGGCTCGACGAGCGCGATCTCGAGGTCGGGCCGCTGCAGCGCGAGCACTATGCCGGGAAGTCCGGCGCCACTGCCCACATCGTCCACGTGGGCCCCGTCGGGGATCAGCTCCGCCACAACGCCACAGTTCAACAGGTGCCGCTCCCAGAGCCGGGGGACCTCGCGCGGACCGATCAGCCCACGAACGACTCCATCCCCAGCCAGCAAGGCGCCGTACGCGACGACGGCGTCCAGCCGGCTCCCGAAGAGCATCCGGGCGGACTCGGGCGGTTCCGGAGCGGCTGTTTCACGTGAAACAGCCGGCAAGGACCCGGTCACGCCGGGTGGACCACCACGTACCGCATCGGCTCGACACCCTCGGACTCGCTGACGAGCCCACCGGCGGCGACCGCATCGTGCACGATCTTGCGCTCAAAGGGGGTCATTGCATTCAGCGACACCGGCTCACCGCTGCTCTTGACCTTCTCGACGGCCTGCACGCCGATCTCGGTGAGCTCCACGCGGCGCCGCGCGCGGTGACCCTCGATGTCGAGCATCAGCCTGCTGCGCTCTCCGGTCTCACGCAGCACGGCCAGCCGGGTGAGCTCCTGCAGAGCGTCCAGCACCTCGCCGTTGCGTCCGACGAGGTGGCCGAGATCGCCGCCTGCGATCGAGACGGCCGCCCGGTCGCCATCGACGTCCATGTCGATGTCGCCGTCCAGGTCGGCGATGTCGAGCAGGCCCTCGAGATAGTCAGCCGCGATATCGCCCTCCTGCACCAGCCGGCGGCGGTGGCTGCCCGCGCGACTCTCCGCAGTGTCGCTCGAGTACTCGGAGGGCGAAGTCTCGTGCTGTGCCTGGTCAGCCGACTCCGCGGCATCGGCGACAACCGCGGCGTCCGGAGCAGAGTCGGTGGGATCAGCGGAATCGAGGACGGGTTCGTCGATCGGCTCGGTCAAGGGTGGCTCCGCAGGTCAGGCACGGGAAGCGTGCGTTGGGTCGTACACACTGGAGGGAACCCCCGATCTCGGCAGGCGACGTACGCGCCGAGGTCGAGGGAGTGATCAGGTGGACTTCTTGGGCGGGTTCGAGCGTTTGGCCCGGGGCTCGCGCTTGGGCTGCTGGCGTACCGGCTTCGGTTCGACTACCTCGGCCACGACGACCGGCGCCGGACCGCCGCTGGCGGCCGCCTTGGTCGCGCTCTTCTCGGCTCGCCGCTTGTCCAGGGCCTCCGCGGCGGCGCTGCCCGGGGTGGGGTTGCGCCGGATCACGTAGAACTGCTGACCCATCGTCCACAGGTTGGTCGTCAACCAGTAGATGAGGACGCCGATCGGGAAGTTGATGCCGAAGATCGCGAACATCCCCGGGAAGACGTAGAGCAGGATCTTCTGCTGCTGCATCATCGGGTTGGCCTGGCCGAGCGGCTGGTTCTTGACCATCAGCTGCCGCTGGGTCGTGAACGTCGTCGCCGTCATCAGCACGATCATGATCGCCGCGACCACCCGCGTAGTGACCGAGCCGTTGTCGTTCAAGAAGCTGTGCGAGATTGGAGCGCCGAAGATCGTGGCTGCCCGCGCCTGGTTGACCGTGGCCTGGTCCAGGACGCCGACCGTGCTGCCCTTGGCGACGTACGACAGGACGTGGAAGAGCGCGAAGAAGAAGGGTGACTGGACCAGGATCGGCAGGCAGCTGGACAGCGGGTTGGTGCCGGTATCCTTGTAGAGCTTCATCATCTCTTCGGACTGCTTCTGGCGGTCGTTCTTGTGCTTCGTCTGGATCAACTTCATCTGCGGCTGCAGCATCTGCAAGCCGCGCTGAGCCTTGATCTGCTTGACGAAGAGCGGGATGAGGCAGATCCGGATCAACACCACGAGCATGACGATCGACAGCGCCCAGGCCGCACCGCTCGCCGGCGCGAAGACGACGCTCCACATCTTGTGGAACGCGAGCAGGACCCACGAGACCGCGTTGTACAGCGGGCTCAGGACACCGTTGAACAAGGTCACGTCAGACTCCTGCGAGTGGGGTCGGCGAAGCGGACTCGGTACGCGCCGGCCGACGATCGGAGCGTGGCGGTACGTGGTCGACGCCACCCGCAGTCCAGGGGTGGCACCGCCCCAGCCGTCGCAGGGCGAGCCAGCTGCCCCGCAGGGCGCCGTGCTGCGTCAGCGCATCCACCGCGTACTGCGAGCAGGACGGGTAGTAGCGGCACGACGACGACGTCCATGGCGAGATGACCCGCTGGTAAACCCGGATGAGCAGCACGACGAGGAGGGAAGGGACTCGACTCACCCTCACCCAGACCTTCACAGTTCCGCGCTCGCGGCCAGCGGGGCGCCCAGCAGCTTGGCCAGGCACGCGTCCAGATCGGCACCGAGCTGAGCTGACGTGGCGGTCGCCGAGGGGGGCAGGGCACGCACGACGAGGGCACCACCTGGCGGCAGCTGGGCGACCCGGTCACGGACGAGGGCACGCAGGCGCCTGGTCACGGTGTTCCGCACCACAGCACCTCCCACTGCCTTGCTCACGACGAATCCGGCCCGGGGCTCGCCTCGACCATCATCTCCCGCCGCCACGTCGAGGTGGACGACCAGAGAGCTGCGGCCACAGCGGCGGCCACCACGTACGACCGCCGTGAAGTCCGCGGCGAGGTGCAAACGGTTCCGGCTGGCCAGCACGAGTTAGGCAGAGAGCTCGTCGCGGCCCTTGCGGCGGCGGGCGGCCAAGATGGACCGGCCCGCACGGGTCCGCATCCGCAGCCGGAAGCCGTGCGTCTTGGCCCGGCGCCGGTTGTTCGGCTGGAAGGTGCGCTTGCTCACGAGGTTGCTCCTGAAGGACTTGAGTCGGCAGCCGGCGGGGGAAGTCGGCTACCACCGGACGCTCGCGGCGAGACGATCCCCTCGCGGGCACGCGACAACAGCCGCCGAGACCTCGGCTCGTCTAAGGTACGGGCGCCCCGGCGACCGGTCAAACCGGTGCGCGATCGCCCTGCTGTCAGGGTCCCGACGTCCGACGCGCAGGCCCGAACACACCAGCATTCACCCGGCCTGGACGGGTGTACGGTGCGACACGCGCTGTCGTCGTCTTTCTCCTGTGATCCTGTGTGCTCCAGTGAATCTCTGCACCCCTCGGAGCGCCGTGCACAGGCTGTGGACGAGGATGTGGACGGATTGGTACATCTACGACCGAGGGGAACCACACCGGTGGCCGAGCCGATCGACGAACAGGCCGCCGACCAGGCTGCTGACCAGCTGGTCCAGGTGTGGGGACGGACCCTCGCCGGCCTCGCCGACGGGTCGCTGTCACCGCAGCACCGGGCGTTCCTGCGGCTGACGCGGCCGATGGCCGTGGTCGGTGACACGGTGCTCATCGCAGCTCCGAACGACTTCGCCCGCGACGTCATCGAGAACCGGCTGCGCGCGGTGCTGACCTCGGCGCTGTCCGCAGAGCTCGGCACCGACGTGCAGATCGCCGTCACCGTCGACCCCAGCGCCGCCAGCAGCAGCGAGTCCCCGCTGGACGACCTGACCGACGAGGTCGCCGACGGCACGTTCGCGGCCGACCTCGACGCCGCGTCCGGCACGCCGGAGAAGGACCCCTTCGTCCCGACCCCGACGCGGCCGGGCTCAGGCCAGCAGGGGCCGCGCCGCGACGCCGAGCCGAGCCGGCTCAACCCGAAGTACACCTTCGACACCTTCGTCATCGGCTCGAGCAACCGCTTCGCGCACGCAGCTGCCGTGGCCGTCGCCGAGGCGCCCGCCAAGGCGTACAACCCGCTCTTCGTGTACGGGGAGTCCGGGCTCGGCAAGACCCACCTGCTGCACGCGATCGGGCACTACGCCCGCAACCTCTACAGCGGGGCCCGCGTCAGGTACGTGAGCTCGGAGGAGTTCACCAACGAGTTCATCAACTCGATCCGCGACGACAAGGCCTCGATGTTCCAGAGCAGGTACCGCGAGGTGGACGTCCTGCTCGTCGACGACATCCAGTTCCTGCAGGGAAAAGTCCAGACCCAGGAAGAGTTCTTCCACACGTTCAACACGCTGCACAACGCCAACAAGCAGATCGTCATCACCTCGGACAAGCCGCCGAAGCTGCTGGGCGAGTTCGAGGAGCGGATGCGGTCGCGGTTCGAGTGGGGCCTCATCACCGACGTCCAGC
>JANYIP010000235.1 GCA_025361995.1 Streptomycetales bacterium
CGCGAGGCGGACGTCAGCTCGGCCACGCCGTTCCAGGTCGGCGGCACCCTCAACTGGGTCAAGACCCTGTTCGGCACCGCGACCAGCTACATCGCCAAGTCCTCGAACGCTCCGCTGCTCGCTTCGGCCGGCGTCACGCAGGCCTGGGTGGACAAGGGTCTCAACGCACACACCACTCCCTGATCAACCGTCCTGCCAACTCAAGCAACCCTTCAGCTGAAAAGGACTCACCAATGAAGCTTCGTCTCAGGTCGGCGGTGGCGGGGGCAGCGACCCTCGCCATCACCGGCGGCATGCTGGTCCTGGGAGGCGTCGCCAACGCGGCCGTCGTCCCAGGGTGGGAGCCGGACCCGAACTCGGTCGGCGCTCTCTCGTTCTACAACGCGGCCGGTACGGCGATCACGACTGGCAACCTCACCGACGCTCCGATGGCCAGCTACTTCGTGGCTTCGGGCAACGGCATCGGTGCCGGGGACAACAAGGCGTTCGTCGTCTTCGCGACCCCGACGCAGGGTGTCAACCCGGCGAGCTGGGCCGGCGTCGAGCAGTTCTCCGCAACGACTGCCTACCCGAACGCGGCCGCACCGGCCTCGATCAGCGGGCTGCCGAACGCGGTCGTCTCCAGCACAGCTGGCGACGGTTCCTTCGCCGACCACATCGCGTCATTCCCGAACAACTCTGCTGTGGCTGGGTACCAAAACCTGTACGAGATCCGGATCTACACCACCCACGCGGGTGGCCTCGGCCAGCCGACGTACTACTCGGCTGACATCCAGGTCACCGGCACCACGTGGACCCAGGTGTACCCGGCGGTCAAGGTCGCAACCACGACTGCGATCTCAGCCAGCCCGGTCAGCCCGGCCCCGCACAACAGCTCGGTGACCCTGACGGCGAACGTTGCCGCCGGCGACGCGAGCCACCCGGCTGGGGCTGTCGAGTTCTTCGACGGCGCCACCGACCTCGGTGCAGGGACCTTCAACGCCGCGACGGGTGTCGCGACGAAGGCCATCGGCGTCCAGGCCGACGGTGCGCACTCCTTCAAGGCAGTGTTCACCCCGGCCGACACGACCACGTACAACGGCTCGACCTCGTCGGTCCTGTCGTACACGGTCAACCCGGCCGGGCCGGTCCAGGCGACCACCACGTCGCTGACGGTCAACCCGCTCACCGGGGTGACCAACACCAACGTCGTGCTGCACGCGAACGTGATCGCCACACTCAGCAGCGCCGTTGTCACCGCAGGCACCATCAGCTACTTCGACGGTGCCACCCAGATCGCCACCGGTGCACCTGGTGCCGACGTGACGGTCAGCTTTGCCTCGGTGGGCACGCACGCCATCACGGCTCAGTTCGTCCCGACCGACCCGGCGGTGTTCAGCACGTCGACCTCTGCAATCGTGAACTTCGTGGCGACTGCCCCGACGTTCACTCCTGACCCGCAGACCGTCGACGCCGTCGTTGGCGCAGGCACGATGACCATCACCACCCCGTACGGCCCGTCCAACCCCCTGCACCTGGGGACCATGGTCCTGAACGCGCAGGGTACGCAGCTCGGTACTTCAGCAGCCTTCGGCGTCCTCGGTCCGGACCCGGCACTGCCGGCGTACCTGGACAACACCATCAAGATCACGGACACCCGTGCGAACAACCCAGGTTGGCAGGCAAGCGTCATCTCCACGAACTTCGTCAGCGGCGCGAACGCCATTGACGCACAGAACGTGGGGCTCATCACCCTGCTCTCGACGTACCCGGCCGGCAACGCGCTGATCGGTCACGTCACCACCACGGACAACCCGGGCGCAGCCCCGGCCGTTGCCCTCGGTGCTGCAGGGACCGCCGGTCTCAAGTCGCCGAAGGTGTTCGCGTCGGCTCCGGCTGGCAACAGCGACGGCACGGTCGGCATCACCGGCACGATGACGCTGGTGGCGCCCTCCTCGACGAACGCTGGTACGTACGTGGCGACGGTGACCTTCACGGTCGCCTAGCTCGAAGGGCTCCACGAGGCAGGGCAGGCGATTTCTTCGCCTGTCCTGCCTCGCTTCGTCATCTTCCGTTCAGGTCTCCTTCACCGCCACGCCCTGTCGTCCCGCTTTCCTCGTCTCATGAATCCTCGACGTCGGTTGGCCTCTGCCGTGCTGGTCGCTGCGACTGGCGGGGCACTGGTGCTGGGCCCGGTGGCCTCAGCTGACGTCCTGCGGGCGAGTCGGACAGCCGCGGCCGCGACCCAGCTGACCTTCGGAGTCCAGCCGGCCAGTGCGGCGAGCCAGGACAGTCGGCCCTTCTTCAACTACGGCGCCACGCCCGGCGGGACTCTGTCGGACCACATCGCCGTTCTCAACTACTCTGCCGTCCCGCTCGCACTCACCGTCTACGCCACCGACGCCCTGAACAGCGAGGACGGTGGCTTCGGCCTGCTCCTTGCTTCGCAAAAAGCCGTCGATCTGGGTTCTTGGATCTCGCTCGGTGTTCGAGTGCGTACTGTCACGGTCCCGCCGCGGACGGCGTCAGCGGCTGGACGAGTCATCCTGCCCATGACGGTCCGGATCCCGCCGAATGCCAGTCCCGGCGACCATGCGGCGGGCATCCTCGCGGTTCTCGCCACGGTGAGCACCAACAAGCAGGGCGCGCGCGTCCGGCTCGAGCAACGCGTGGCGACGCGGGTCTACCTGCGGATCAGTGGCGCCTTGCACCCGCAGCTGGCCATCACCGACCTGCACGCCCGCTACCAGGGGACAGCGAACCCGTTCGCGAGCGGCAGCGCCGTCATCTCGTACACCGTGAAGAACACCGGGAACGCGAAGCTGGCCGGACGTCAGCGCGTCGAGGTGTCCGGGCTCTTCGGCTCAGACGGCAAGGCCAGTGGCCTGGCGGACATCCCGTTGCTCCTGCCAGGGGGCAGCATCCAGGTGAGTGTGAAGGTGCCCCGCGTCTACCCGGAGCTGTTCATGACGGGTCACGTCACGGTCACCCCGTTGCGGCTCACTGGCGACGCGGACCCTGGCCTGTCGGACGTCACTGCCTCGGTCCACTTCTGGGCGGTGCCGTGGACGCTGCTCGCGTTGATCCTCCTCCTCGTGCTCGGCGCGCTGGCCTACCGTCGCTGGGTGCGTCGGGGGCGTCGTCCGGTGCGAGCCCAGCCAGTGGATGGACAGCCAGCCGGACCCGAGCTCGCCACGGTCGGCAAGTGATGCGGTTACGCCGTCGGCGCGGGTTGCTCGCCCTGGTGTCCGCCGGGCTGTTCGCAGGGATCGCGGCAGCCGGTCCAGCCGAGGCCGCAGCTGTTCCGTACGACGACTTCAGCGCGGCGGGGTCCATCGGGTTCTGCGACCAGTCCGGGCACGCGGTCACGGGAGGCTCGGTCGACGCGAAGCCCTTCGTCTGGAAGGCCGTCGGTTCGGCCCGTGCCCCTGCGCCGTACGACGGCCCGGGGCGCAAGGCCACACTGGTCGCCTATCAGCCTCGACCCAAGGCGTACCCCAACCAGTGGAGCGGGGACACGCTCACGGCGTCCACGTCGTACAGCAACCCGGGCCATCCGACTGCGGTCGCGACGTTCCGGGACTTCAGCCTTCGCGACTTCATGAACGAGTTCCCCCCGCTGTGGGACGGTCTCGTCCAGCTGCGCCTCTACTACGGCGTGCCCAACCAGTCGACCTGGACGCAGAGCTACGCGGCGACCGACATCAAGATCACTGGAAGCACCTGGACCGTCGTCGACGGCGCGAGTGTGCCGTGCAACTCCGGGACTGCGACCTCGACCGAGACAGTCGTCCTGGGCACCGCCTCGCCGACCCCACCGCCAGGCAGCTCTCCCTCGCCGACACCGACTGCGAACAGCGCGAGCCCGGGAGCCTCGTCGGTCGCATCTGGTCCCGTCACGGTGGCTGGGGCAACGCCGGCTCCGGTCGCCTTGACCGAGCCCGGCTCGTTCCCGACGTGGGCCATCGGGCTGGTGGCGGTCGCTATCGCTGCGGGGGCGGCGCTCTTCTGGTGGCGCCGGCGCGGTGAATTCTGAGCGCGTCTGACTCCGCGGCTCGGTTCATCCCTGGTTCACGAACCGTACCCTCGTCGTCCGTTTCGACGGTGCCGTGCCGTCGTTGGCGGCGGACAGGATGCCGCCAGACGAAGGTTTCTCTCCCGGTCCTGGAAAGGCTCTGAATCCATGAAGCTTCGACCCCGTCGGGTTGCGACCTGGCTCGGTGCACTGGCGCTGGCATCGACGGCGATGGTAGGCACCGCGGTGTCTTCGCAGGCTGCCACGACTCCGGGTTGGGAGCCGGACCCCAACTCGGTCGGGTCCGTCGCCTTCTACAACGCGGCTGGGGTGTCGGTGACCATTGGCTCGACCACGGACGCGCCGATGGCGACCTACTTCGTCGCATCCGGGTCCGGAATCGCGGCCGCAGACAACAAGGCATACGTCGTGTTCGCCACGCCGACACAGGGTGTCGACCCAGCGAGCTGGACGGCGATCGAGCAGTTCTCGGCTACGACGGTGTTCCCGAACACGAGCGCGCCGGCGAACATCAAGTCGCTGACGAACGCGGTCGTGACCAGCACCGCGGGTGACGGCACCTTCGGCGACCACATCACCAACTTCCCCAACAACTCCTCCGTGGCGGGCTACCAGGGGCTCTACCAGATCCGCATCTACACCACGCACGCTGGCGGCCTCGGCCAGCCGAAGTACTACTCGAGCGACATCCTGGTGTCCGGGTCCACGTGGACGCTGGTGTACCCGGCGCCGGTGGTGGCCGTCCCGTCGACGTACACGCCGGTGACGCCGTGCCGCGTGTTCGACACCCGCGCAGGTGCCGGTGGATGCACGACTGCGCCGTCGGTCGCCGCGGCGCCACTCGGTGCGGGCGGCGTTCTCGCCGTCAAGGTCACCGGCATGGGCGGGGTCCCGTCCGACGCGACGGCGGTGGTGCTCAACGTCACAGCGGTGGGAGCCACGGCGAGCACGTACGTCTCGGTCTATCCTGCCGCGCTCACGCCCCCGACTGTGTCCAACCTCAATGTGGCCGGTGCAAGCCCGGTCCCGAACTTGGTCATCGTCCCGGTCGGCCCCGGTGGCGTGGTCGACTTCTTCAACAAGGCGGGCACGGTCAACCTGATCGCCGACGTCTCCGGCTACTACTCGCCGACGGGTGGCTCGCTCTACTCCACGGTGACGCCGTGCCGAGTCTTCGACACCCGGAGCGGGACCGGCGGATGCTCCAGCTCCCCGACATTCACGGCGGGCAAGGTCGGGCCCGGCGGGATCCTCAAGGTCAAGGTGACAGGCGTTGCGGGGGTCCCGGACGCAGCCACCGCAGTGGTCCTCAACGTGACGGCGGTCGCGGCGACGGTGCCGGGCACGTTCATCACGGTGTACCCCGACTCGCCCACCAAGCCGGTGGTGTCGAACCTGAACGTCAACGATGCCGCCCCCGTGCCCAACCTCGTCGTCGTACCGGTCGGGCCGGGCGGGTTCGTCGACTTCTACAACAACCGGGGCGCGGTCAGCCTGTTGGCGGACCTGGCCGGGTACTTCGCACCGGGCGCCGGTTCGACGTACACGACGACTGGTCCCTGCCGGGTGTTCGACACCCGGTTCGGCACCGGCGTGTGCGCCGGGGCACCGACGTTCACCGCTGCAAAGGTCGGTCCGGCGGGCATCCTGAAGATCAAGGTGACCGGGGTCGGGGGCGTCCCGGTCACGGCGACCGCAGTGGTGCTCAACGTGACCGCGGTCGGCGCCACGGTGGCGGGGACGTTCGTCTCGGTCTACCCGGACTCCCCGACGCTGCCGACGGTGTCGAACCTGAACGTCAACAACGCCAACGCGGTGCCGAACCTGGTCGTCGTACCGGTCGGGCCGGGTGGGTTCGTCGACTTCTACAACGCCAAGGGCACGGTCAACCTGATCGCCGACGTCGCCGGCTTCTTCTCCCCCTAGCCCCCACCCGGGGGAGGGAAGGTCAGGTGCGGAAGACCCAGGCGCGGAAGAGGACGAAGCGCAGGAGGGTCGCTGCCGCGTTGGCTCCGACAAGGACGGTCAGCTCGAGAAGGCCGGCGGGGTCGGCGGCGAACGCGTGCAGCGCCCACAGCGCGGCACTGGTCACCGCCAGGCCCAGCCCGAAGACGACCAGCCCCTCGGCCTGGTGTCGCACCATGCCGCGCCGGCCACGGGTCGCGAAGGTGATCCGCCGGTTCGCGGCCGTGTTGGCGACCGCGGTCACGAGCAGGGCGAAGGCGTTGGCCGTGAATGCTCCGAGCTCCGGCCGGAGCAGGACGAAGAGGCCCAGGTACGCCAGGGTGCTCGCGATCCCGATGGCAGCGAACCGCCCCAGCTGACGCCCCATCCCGGCGGGCAGCTCGGAGTCCGCGACGGCTTCGCTGAGCCGGCGCCGCAGGACCCCCGAGGCGAGCCCGCGCCCGACCCGGACGATCCCGCGCAGGTCCTCCATCGCAGTGGCAACGATGTCGACCGTCGAGTCCGGGTCGTCGACCCAGTCGACCGGTACTTCGTGGATCCGCAGGCCGGCCCGCTCAGCGAGCACGAGCAGCTCGGTGTCGAAGAACCAGTTGTTGTCCTCGACGACCGGCAGCAACCGCTGGGCCGCGTCGGCGCGGATCGCCTTGAACCCGCACTGCGCATCGCTGAACCGGGCTCGCAGCAAGCCACGCAGCAGCACGTTGTAGCAGCGCGAGATCACTTCGCGCTTCGGCCCGCGGGTGACCCGGGACGAGCGCGCCAGCCGGGTCCCGATCGACAGGTCGGAGTGCCCGGTCACCAGCGGCGCCACCAGCGGGAGCAGCCCGGCCAGGTCGGTGGACAGGTCGACGTCGGTGTACGCCAGCACCGCAGCGTCGCTCGCCGTCCACACCGAGCGCAGCGCCCGACCGCGTCCCTTCGCGGGCAGGTGCACCGCCCGTACGTGCTCGAGCCTGGCCTCCAGCGTCTGCGCGAGCAGCCAGGTGTCGTCCGTGCTCGCGTTGTCCGCGATGGTGATCCGGAACGTGTACGGGAAGGTACGCGTCAGGTAGTCGTGGACCCGCAGGACCGAGGGCTCGAGGTCGCGCTCCTCGTTGTAGACCGGGATCACCAGGTCGAGCAGCGGGGCGACGTACGAGGTCTGGGGAACGCCGGCGATCCAGACGGCCAGCGGCTCGGTGGTCGTTGTCATGACGCAAAGGTCGGGGACGCCCCTGGGCGCCCTCTGGGACCCACCTGGGTCCCCCCTGTGAACCCTCTCGCTCAAGATCGCGGCGTTTACAGGGCGGAAACACGGCGTTGAAAGGCTCCCCGGATGGTGGGGCTGTTCGGCGACTACGCGATGGGTGCTGCTTGGGACGAGATGTTCCAGGCCCCCGGGGTCCCGAGGGCTGCGTACGACGCGGTGCTCGAGGCCCTGAAGCCCTTCGGACCGGCCGAGCTGCACTACCGGGCTGAGCAGCTCTCCCGGGTCTTCACCGACCGCGGCGTCACGTTCGCCCACGCCGGCGAGGAGCGGCCGTTCCCGCTGGACCTCCTGCCGCGGGTCATCGCCGCAGTCGAGTGGGACGGCGTCGTCGCCGGGGTCAAGCAGCGGGTACGTGCGCTCGAGGCGTTCCTCGCCGACGTGTACGGCACGGGCGAGGTCTTCAGCGACGGCGTGATCCCCCGCAAGGTGGTCGTGTCGTCGTCGCACTTCCACCGCGAGGCGTTCGGGGTGGAACCGGCCAACGGCGTTCGCGTGCACGTGGCCGGCGTCGACCTGATCCGCGACGAGCGTGGCCGCTTCTGCGTGCTCGAGGACAACCTGCGGGTGCCGTCGGGGGTGAGCTACGTGATCGAGAACCGGCGAGCCATGACGCAGCTGCTCCCCGCTCTCTTCACCGCGCACCGCGTCCACCCGGTTGACGAGTACCCGTCCCGGCTCCTCGCGGCCTTGCGCGCCTCGGCCCCGGCGGGCATCCACGACCCGGCGGTCGTCGTGCTGACGCCGGGCGTCTACAACGCGGCCTACTTCGAGCACGCGCTCCTCGCGCGACTGATGGGGGTCGAGCTCGTCGAGGGCCGCGACCTGGTCTGCAAGGGCAACCGGGTACGGATGCGGACCACCCAGGGCGAGCGCCCGGTGCACGTCGTCTACCGCCGCCTGGACGACGACTACCTGGACCCGTTGCACTTCCGCTCCGACTCGGTGGTGGGCTGCCCAGGGATCCTCAACGCGGCCAGGGCCGGCAACGTCACGATCGCCAACGCGGTCGGCAACGGCGCTGCCGACGACAAGCTCGTCTACACGTACGTCCCCGACCTGATCCGCTACTACCTCAACGAGGAACCCCACCTCGACAACATCGAGACGCACCGGCTCGAGGACCCCGACGTCCTCGAGTGGGTGCTTGGACGGCTCGACCAGCTCGTCCTCAAGCCGGTCGACGGCTCGGGCGGCAAGGGCATCGTGATCGGGCCGGGCGCGACCGAGGCCGAGCTGACGGAGCTGCACGCCGCCGTCGAGGCCGACCCGCGCGGCTGGATCGCGCAGCGGCCGGTCGCGCTGTCGACGGCGCCGACCCTGGTGGGTGACCGGATCGCGCCCCGGCACGTCGACCTGCGGCCCTTCGCGGTGAACGACGGCAACGAGGTCTGGGTGCTGCCGGGCGGGCTCACCCGGGTCGCCCTCCCTGAGGGTGCGCTGGTCGTCAACTCCAGCCAGGGTGGCGGCTCCAAGGACACCTGGGTGCTGGCCCGCGACCCGTCCGAGGCGCCGCCGACCGAGACAGCTGCTGCGTCTCCGGACGGTCCCGTCGTCGTCGCCCCGCGAGTCGACGGCGTACGCCGGGACCTCGGCCCGGCTGCCGAGTACGCGGGGCAGCAGTAGATGAGCGCCATGCTCAGCCGGATCGCCGAGTCGCTGTTCTGGATCGGGCGGTACATCGAGCGGGCGGACGACACGGCGCGGATCCTCGACGCCTACGTGCACCGGATCCTCGAGGACCCGTGGGCCGACGAGGAGGCGTCTTGCCGCTCGCTGCTGCGCATCCTCGGTGTCGCTGAGCCTGAGGTCGTCGTGGGCAGCGCGACCGTGCTGGAGCTGCTGGCCTTCGACGCATCGACACCGAGCGCGATCGCCGGTGCCTGGCACGCGGCTCGCGAGAACGCCCGCGGCGCGCGCGAGATCATCTCCTCCGAGCTGTGGGAGGCGCTGAACGCCACCTGGGTGGCGCTGCCGCAGCAGCGGATCGCGTCGCAGCGGCTCGGCCCGCACGCGCTGCTGGGCTTCGTCCGGGAGCGCGCAGCCATGGTCAACGGGCTGGCCGAGTCGACGATGAGCCACGACGACGGCTGGCGCTTCCTCGTCCTGGGCCGCAGCCTGGAGCGGGTCGACATGACCGCGCGGCTGCTGTCGACCCGCGTCCTGGCCGCCGACCACGCGCCCTCCTGGACCACGTTGCTGCAGGCCTGCGGCGCCGACGAGACGTTCCTGCGGACCTACCGCGGTGCCCTGGACGCGGCCCACATCGCGGAGTTCCTGCTGCTGGACCGGCTGTTCCCTCGCTCGGTCTTCGCCGCGCTGGTCGAGGCCGAGCGCTGCCTGCTCGAGCTCGAGCCCGACGTCGGCCGGGCCGGCGTCGGTGACCCGGCCCGCCGGATCGTCGGTCGCGCCAGGACCGGCCTGGAGTACGTCGATGCCGGGGTGCTGCTCGCCGAGCTGCCCGAGCACCTCGAACGGATCCAGGCGGCCAGCCTCGAAGCCTCGGCCGCCGTCGCGAAGCGCTACTTCCAGTACGCGGCGCCGGTCGCCTGGCTGCACGAGGAGGGATGACCGTGTCAGGGACTGGCTGGCGGCTGCGGATCCGTCATCACACCGGCTTCTCGTACGCCGGTCCGGTGCGTACGTCGTACAACGAGGCTCGCATCACCCCGCTCACGTTTCCCGGTCAGACCACGCTGGACAGCCGGGTCGAGGTGACGCCCACCGCAGTGCTGTGGCGCTACTGGGACTACTGGGGTGCACAGGTCACCTGCTTCGACCTGCACGACGAGCACGAGGTGCTCGAGGTGACCGGGTCGAGCGTGGTCGAGACCTCCTTCGCACCGGCGGCACCCACGCCGATCGGCTGGGACGCCCTGCTCAGCGACGAGGTGCGCCAACGCAGGGTCGAGACCGTGTCGTCGACCAAGCTGACCGCCGTGGACGCCGAGCTGACAGCCACCGCCACCGCGCTGCGCGGCAG
>JANYIP010000279.1 GCA_025361995.1 Streptomycetales bacterium
CTTGACGGCAATCCTGAGGACTGGGACTTGTTCAGCGACGTCGATATTTGGGTTGACCAGCGCACGTGGACCCGATGCGCCAAGGCAGTCACTGAGGCGATGCGAGAGTTGCACGAGGCGGCCGCCGGCGCCGGTTCCCTCGGGACTGTCCATGTGAGTGCGACGGCGCTGCTGTTCCGCTACGAAGCGCAGGCGGGGAGCCCATCCTCCAAACCAGGCAAGAGGCCGCGCATCAATGGCTCGACCGAAGCCGTAAAGGGCGCGGGGAAGCCCGCCCCTGAAGGTATGCCTCCCCGGCGCGCCGTCGGTCCAGTGCAGGCTGCGCCGACCGGGAGACGACGTGCGGGCGGCTAACCGCCGTCTTGTGGCGCTCCTGGTGTCGGACGGCACCACACTGCTAGGGGCTGCGATGGCGGTGACTGCGACACCGTTCGTGGTCTTGGCCGCAGGAGGCGACAAGTCAGCGCTGGCTTGGGTGTCCGCAGCTGTGCTGGCTGTCGAACTCGTGTCGCTCGCGGGCGGGGGCCTACTCGCCGACCGCGTCCCTCGCCAATGGGTGATGATGGCTGCCGACCTCGTCCAGGCTGCGTCGGCTGCCATCTTGGCTGTCGCGTTTGCGCGTGGCGTGGCGGGCGTGTCCCTGGTGGTGGCAATGTCGGCGCTCCGTGGTTTGGGACTTGGGCTGTTCCTGCCCGCTAGCCAGGGGATCTTGCCGCAGATCGTGGATGTGTCGGTGCTCGGTCGGAGCAACAGCGCTCGCCGAGTGGTAGCGAACGTGGCACAGATCGGCGGTGCCCTGGCCGGTGGGGTTCTCGTGGCATCAGCCGGGCCGGCCACTGCATTGGCGGTGATCACCGGAGTGTTCCTGGTCGGCGCCTTGGCCCGGGTCGGTCTGCGCGGATTGGGCGCTGTATCAGCAGATGGGGAGTCTCTGCTCAAGGCCGCGGTCGGCGGGTTTCGGGAGTTCGCTTCTCGACGGTGGCTGTGGTCGGTCGTCGCCGGATTCGCGCTCATCAATGCGGCGTTTATTGGGGTGGCGAGCGTCCTTGGTCCGCTGATGGTCACGGAGCAGTTCAAGGGCGCGAGCTCCTGGGGAGTGGTGGCCGCTGCGACGGCCATCGGGGCTGTGGTCGGGGCGGCGGCTGCGTTCTCATGGCGGCCGCGGCGACCCCTCTTCGTCGCGATTCTGTTCGCCGCCCTGATCGGTCTCGAGCCACTGGCGTTGGCGACTAGCCCGTTCCCGTTGATCCTGGCGGCCGCGTTCGCTGCAGGGTTCGGCATCGAGGTGTTTGGCATCCAGTGGGTGTCTGCACTTCAGGCGCACATCCCCGGAGACGCACTCTCTCGGGTGTCGGCATTCGACGCGATGGGCTCGTTCGCGGTCAGTCCCCTGGGACCGCTGGCCGCGGCCGGAGCGGCCGGGGCGATGGGTGTGTCGGTCAGCCTCGCGCTTTCAGGGGTGGTGATATTCGGACTCTGTGGACTGCTACTTGTGGTCCCGGAGGTGCGCGGGCTTGGGAGGGTGGCGGACCCCGCGTCTGGGCTCCCGGGGTCGCCAGTGCCGGACCGAGCGCCTGTCAGCGGAAAAGGTCGTGGACGGCGGGCGCCGAGATCGCCGGGTCCAGGCTCAGCGGAGAGAACGCTGGAGGCGTGACCAGTCGATTCGTTCGAACCCACCGTCACCCCCCACGTACTGATTCGGCACGGTGAAGCCCCGGCGTCGCACATTCGCCGACCGATCACACTTCTGGCCCTGGTCAGCGGCACCGGGACGCATCGTCCCTCTCCTGGCAAACCCGGATCCACAGTTTGGCAGACGTGTGCCCTGTCGAGCCTCGTGTTGATCTTCTTCTCGAGGTGTGGGCACGCGGGTCGAGCCTGGGTGACGCCGAACACGTCAAGTGGCCATGACGCCCGCGAGCCAGCACGACGCAGCGCCGATCGGAAGCCTGAGGGGGCCGTGCTCACGGGAGTGGTCACAGAACGCGTCACAGAACTCGTGGATCCCGACGGTCAGCGCAGACAGTCGCGGACGTCGCCGAGTCTCTGACCGGCAACGATACGTCTCGGCGGACGACCACGACACGGGCCCGACGCCGGAGCCGGAGTTCGAATCCCGCCCACGGCGTCCACCCCCAGAGGATGGAGGCCCTTGTTCTCGCCCAGGCGCCTCCCGTGGACGACACCTCGCTAGATCACGCTGCGCCGCGGAGGTCGAGCCAAGCCCAGGCGACAAGATTTGGGGGGAGATCCAGTTGGGTTCAAGTTGGGTTCGGACGAGCGGTCAACCTCGGCTACGTGCTGGTAGCCAAAAGTCTGAGAGCC
>JANYIP010000280.1 GCA_025361995.1 Streptomycetales bacterium
CCATGGAGGGCAGGCCGACGTCGAGGATGATCGCGACGGGGTGCAGGGTACGGGCCGCCGACAGGCCGGCTCGGCCGTCAGACTCGACATGCACCCCGAAGCCGTCCCTGGCGAGGTAGAGGCGGATCAGGTCGGCGATGGCCTTCTCGTCCTCGACGACGAGGACCAGACCACGGGCCGGCTCGGTCGTGGCGTTCACTCGCTCAGCCTGGCACGGTGATGGTCCGCTGCCGGTGAGGCGCAGATCAGGATTCGGTAAGACCTCGCATCGCAGGTCAGTGGTCGGCGGCCTCGCGCTTCATCCCGAAACCCATCATCGCCAGGACCTTGCCCGCGGCGACGCCGACCACGATGAGCGCGACACCGACCCAGAAGAGCCACGGCGCCGAGATCAGGACGCCGATCGCCCCGACGCACGACGCCACCATGACGATGGTGACGGCCGACCAGGCAGCGATCGAGTTGCCGTGGTTCTCGTGCGGGACGCCTGACATCGCGGTTCCTCTCGGTCAGCAGCCGTACGTGTTCCGGCCATTCTGTCGGATCATTCTGGCAGGTCGGGCGTCGGGTCCACGGTCGGATCAAGCCCGTGGTCGAGCTGCGTCCAGGCATCAGCCCGCGCTGCCGAACCTGCCCGCACCGCACCGGACCGCTCGTACCGCGCTGCCATCACCGGCCAGCCGCTGGACCGCAGCACTGTGGTGACCGCTCCGGCGACCACGGCGAGCCCGCCCGCGGCCGCGAGCACGCACCACCACCACGACACCGAGATCGTGCGCGGTGCAGTGTCCGCGCCGCCGGCCACCAGCGAGAGCGGGTGCCGGACGGCGCCCGCCGGGTCGAGCAGCACCTCGAGGGGTAGGGCGACCAGCACCAGCCCGACCAGCAGCAGGATGCTCCCGACCACCCGCCGGGACACCCCGCGCGTCGCGATCACTCCGACCGCGCCCGCCATCGCGACCAGGCCGCAGGCCACCACAGCAGCAGCCACGTCCGTGCCGCGGAAGCTGGTGGCGTACCCCACCGCGGACTCGGTCGCGGCCACCCAGGAAGCCTGAGCGACGACGAGGGCGAGCGCCCCGCCGCCGGCCAGCCCGACCAGAGCGAGCAGGTACGTCCGCCGGCTCGGGTCCGGAGCCACCGAGGCCATCGAGCGCGCTCAGCCCCTGACGGGACGGAAGGTCGCGGCCACGGCGACAGCGCGCAGCACAGCGGCAGCCTTGTTGCGCGACTCGGTGTCCTCGGCGACCGGGTCGGAGTCTGCGACGATGCCGCCGCCGGCCTGGACGAACGCCACGCCGTCCCGCAGCAGCGCAGTCCGGATAGCGATCGCCGCGTCGAGGTCGCCAGCGAAGTCGAGGTATCCGACGCAGCCGCCGTAGAGCCCGCGCCGGGTCGGCTCCAGCTCCTCGATGATCTCCATCGCCCGCGGTTTCGGAGCCCCCGACAGCGTGCCCGCCGGGAAGGTCGCAGCGAGCACGTCGAAGGCCGTCCGACCAGGGGCCACCTGGCCGACGACCGTCGACACGATGTGCATGACGTGGCTGTACCGCTCGACGCTCATGAAGTCGACGACCTCGACGGTGCCGGGCGCGCACACCCGGCCGAGGTCGTTGCGGCCGAGATCGACCAGCATGAGGTGCTCGGCGCGCTCCTTCTCGTCGGCCAGGAGCTCGGTCGCGAGCTCGGCGTCCTCCTCCGGGGTGGCCCCACGCCAGCGGGTCCCCGCGATCGGGTGCAGCAGCGCACGGTCACCGGTCACCTTGACCAGCGCCTCCGGGCTCGACCCCACGATGTCGTACCCGTCGAAGCGCAGCAGGTACATGTAAGGGCTCGGGTTTGTCACCCGCAGGACCCGGTAGATGTCCAGCGCCGACGCCGTGGTCTCGAGCTCGAACCGCTGGGAGACGACGATCTGGAACGCCTCGCCGGCCCGGATCTCCTCCTTGGCCTGCTCGATCGCCGCCAGGTAGTCGGCCCGCTCGGTGTTGCTGGTGTACGACGGCTGGGCGGCCCAGTCGAGGGTGACCGCGAGCGGCTCCGACGGGGTGGCCAGGGCCGCCTCCATCGCGTCGAGCCTGGCGACGGCATCCGCCCAGGCCTCGTCGACACGCGCGTCGGTCGCGTCGTAGTTCACCGCGTTGGCGATGAGCAGCACCGACCCGTCCTCGTGGTCGAGCACGGCCAGGTCGGTGGCGAAGAACATCGCCAGCTCGGGCAGCTGCAGGTCGTCCTTGGCGAGCTCGGGCAGGCGCTCGAGCCGGCGCACGGCGTCGTACCCGATGAAGCCGACCATGCCGCCGGTCAGCGGGGGCAGCCCCGGCAGGCGCTCGGTGTGCAGCAGGGCCAGCGTCTCGCGCAGCGCCGCCAGCGGGTCCCCGGACAGCGGTACGCCAGTGGGCGGCGTACCCGTCCAGACAGCCGAGCCGCCGCTCTCGGTGAGCGTGGCCGCCGACCGTACGCCGACGAAGGAGTAGCGCGACCAGACCCGGCCGTGCTCCGCCGACTCGAGCAGGAACGTGCCCGGCCGACTCTGGGCGAGCCGGTGGTAGAGACCCACCGGCGTGTCACCGTCAGCGAGCAGGCGTCGGGTCACCGGGATGACCCGTCGGCCCTGCGCGAGGACCCGGAAGGCCGCCAGATCGGGGGTCGCGGCGGCACTGGTCGGACGGGTGGTCATAGGGACAGTCTTCCGCATCTCGGCGGGTCGCGACCCGTAACCCCTCCCGCGCGGGCTCAGACCTCGATAGCGTCAGCGCCGTCCGAGCCGGTTCGTACCGGTCCGATGCCGGTGCTTGCCGGTACGTGGCCAACTGTGGCCAAAAGAAGGGGCAACCATGTCCGACCCGACCCTGCCGCCCGAACCTCCCGAAGCGCAGCCGCCGGTTCCAACCCCGCCGCCCGCCGGCGACTACGGCGCAGCGCCTGCCGGTGACTACGGCGCACCGCCTCCCCCGCCTGCCTACGCGCCGCCGCCTCCGCCTCCGCCGACCTATGCAGCGCCGCCGCCTCCTCCGGCTCCGCCCGCCTACGCTCCGCCGCCCCCCGGCTACGCCGCTGCCCCCGCAGATGGCTACGGCCCGCCGGCGAACGTCCCCGGCAACCTCGCCGAGTGGCCCGCCCGCGCCATCGGCGGCCTGATCGACTACTTCGGTCCGGCGTTCGTCTTCTTGTTCATCGAGTTCTTCATCAGCTTCACGCTGGGCTTGCTGCTCAGTCTGCTGAATATCGGCTGGTACTTCTACAACAAGTACCTCGAGGGGACGACCGGCCAGTCGACCGGAAAGAAGATCGCCGGCACCAAGCTTGTACGCGCCCAGGACGGCGGGCTCGTCGGCACCGGCAACGCGATCATCCGCGGGTTCGTGCACATCGTGGACGCCATCCCCTGCTACGTCGGCTTCCTCTGGCCGCTGTGGGACGCGCAGAAGCAGACCTTCGCCGACAAGATCATGGGCACCGTCGTCGTCAAGCGCTCGAGCAAAGCCGCGCGCTGACGAGCGGCTAGAACGTTCCGACGAATCCTCCGCCGCGCGGCGAGAGGTACGGAGAGAGTCGCGGCACCCGCGCTTTTTTGGTGGCATCGGG
>JANYIP010000099.1 GCA_025361995.1 Streptomycetales bacterium
AAGGGGTGGGGGCGACGCGAAGGGGGTGGGGGTGGGGGGTGGGTGGGGGTCAGGTGGTGGGGGTGGTGGTGAGCCAGACGGTGGAGGCGGGGGAGGCGGTACGGCCGGTGTGGCCGCTCACCTGGGCGCTGGCCAGGATCACGGTGCCCCACTCCGACGGCAGGTCGAACGGCTCGGCGCCGCAGTTGACGAAGCAGACCCGCTCGCCGCGGCGGAAGGCCAAGGCGTCGTCGCGGCCGGGCAGCTCGATCCACTCCAGCGGTGCAGCCGGGGCGGCGAAGTGCTCGCGCCGCAGCTGCAACGCCCGGCGATACAGGCTGAGGAACGACGACGCGTCCGTGAGCTCGAGGTCGACGGAGTAGTCGGCGAACCACTGCGGCTGCGGCAACCACGGCGTGGCCGGCCCGTCGGGCTCGTCGGCGGGTGAGAAGCCGAAGGACGGTGCGTCGTGCTCCCACGGCAGCGGGACCCGGCAGCCGTCCCGGCCGAGGTCGCGGCCGCCGCTGCGGAAGACGATCGGGTCCTGCCGGGCCGTCAGCGGCAGATCCATGACCTCCGGCAGTCCCAGCTCCTCTCCCTGGTAGAGGTAGACGGAGCCGGGCAGCGCCAGCAGCATCAGGATCGCCGACCGCGCGTACGACTTGCCCTGGGCGAGGTCGACCGGGCCACGGGCGCGGGTGCCCGCCGCCGGGTCCTGGCTTGAGCCGACGACGATGGACTGGTCCTGTCCGTAGCGCGTGACCGTCCGGTGGACGTCGTGGTTGGACAGGGTCCAGGTGACGACGGCGCCGACCTCGGCGATGTGCTTGATGCCGCTCTCGATCGCGGTACGCAGAGCCGTCGCTCGCCAGGGCTGGGTGAGGAGGTCGAAGTAGAACGCCTGCGGCAGCTCGTCGGGGCGCAGGTACAGCGCGAGGTCCTCGACCTCGGGCACCCAGATCTCGCCGACCAGGGTGAGGTCGCGTCCGGCGTAGGAGTTCGCGATCAGGCGCCAACGCCGGTAGACGTCGTGCACATCCGGGTGGTTCCACATCGGCGAGTGCGACAGCGCCTTGTCGAGGCCCATGTCGGGGAGCGCGGGGTGCTTCACCAGGCCGTGCGCGACGTCGATCCGGAACCCGTCGATGCCGCGGTCGAACCAGAACCGCAGGATCGACTCGAAGAGGTCGCCGACGTCGGGGTTGCGCCAGTTGAAGTCCGGCTGCTGGGCGTCGAACAGGTGCAGGTACCACTGGCCTGGACTTCCGTCGGGTTCCGTCACCCGGGTCCACGCGGGGCCGCCGAACACGGACGGCCAGTTGTTCGGCGGCTCGTCGCCACCGGGGCCGCGGCCGTCGCGGAACAGGAAGCGGTCGCGGGCCGGCGACCCCGGCTCAGCGGCCAGCGCCGCCTGGAACCACGGGTGCTTGCTGGAGCAGTGGTTCGGCACGAGGTCCAGCAACAGCTTCAGCCCCAGGTCGTGGGCTTGCGCCAGCAGCGCGTCGAAGCTCGCCAGCGTCCCGTACGCCGGCTCGATGTCGGTGTAGTCGGCCACGTCGTACCCGTGGTCGACCTGCGGGGACGGGTAGCAGGGGTTGAGCCACAGCCCGTCGACGCCGAGCGTCTTGAGGTGGCCGAGCCTGTCGCTGAGCCCGGCCAGGTCACCGATCCCGTCGCCGTCGGAGTCGGCGAACGAGCGGACGTACACCTGGTAGACGACGGCGTCTTTCCACCAGGCCGGCGGGGCAGTCATGGGGTCTCCTCGTACTCGCGTACGGGCCACCTTTCCATGGACTGCCCCGCCGGGTCGGCTGCCCCTCGGGAGGCCAGCCGGTCGGTAGGGCGCCCGCCCCGGCGCCAGGTCACCAGTTGCGGCCCCGCTGCTCGACGGCCGTGGGGGCGAGGCGGGCGCCGTCGAGGCTATATCAGGTAAACCTACAAGTTTACTAGGAGATTACCCGCGACGGCCAGGATGGTCAACGCCGCGATGGTGTACACCTGACGGATGCAGCTCGACCGATGGGTGAGTGAAGCCCTCGCCGCGCACACTGCCTGGCTGGGGACGTACGCCGCCTTCGACCAGCACCCCGTCCTCGAGGTGTCCGACGAGCGCCTCGCCGGTCCCTTCGCCGAGCTCACCGAGCGGCTGCGCGACAACTACCCCTTCGGGCACCCCCGCTATGCCGCCCAGATGGTGAAGCCGCCGCACCCGGTGGCCATGGTCGGTTACCTGGCCGCGATGCAGGTCAACCCGAACAACCACGCGCTCGACGGCGGCCCGGCCACCGCCGCTATGGAGCGCGAGGTGGTCGACCAGCTCGCGCAGATGTTCGGCTTCGAACCGGCGCCCGGCCACTTGGGACACCTGACCTCCAGCGGCACGATCGCCAACCTCGAGGCCCTGTACGTCGCCCGGGAGACTCACCCCGACCTGGGCATCGCGTACAGCGCCGACGCCCACTACACCCATGCACGGATGTGCCGGGTGCTCGGGGTGCGCGGCCATAAGGTGGCCGTGGACGCCGGCGGCCGGATGGACCTCGGTGCGCTCGCCGACCTGTTGGCCGATGGGCAGATCGGCACCGTCGTGGTGACTGCGGGGACGACCGGGCTCGGTGCTGTCGAACCCGTCGACGGCGTGGTTGCGCTGGCCCGCGAGCATGGCGTACGGGTCCACGTCGATGCTGCGTACGGCGGCTTCTTCATGCTGCTCGCCGACGACTCCGAAGACGGTGTGCGGTCGGCGCCGTGGCACGCGATCGCCGCGGCGGACTCGGTCGTGGTGGACCCGCACA
>JANYIP010000312.1 GCA_025361995.1 Streptomycetales bacterium
CGGCCAACTACGGCGGCTACGCCGACGCGAAGATCGACTCCCTCGTCGCCCAGGCGCTGGCCGAGCCCGACCCGGTCAAGCGCGCTGCCTTGACCGTGCAGATTCAACAGCTGTCCGTCGTGCAGCTGCCGTGGATCCCGATCGCCTACCGTCCCAACAACGTCTTCATGAACAAGCGCGTGACGGGCGCGCCGACGACCAACGCCTACCTCTACTACCCGTGGGCGGCCGGCCTCGGCTCGCCCAGCGCGGGCTAGTGGCAGCGAGCGGTCCGGCGCTGGGGACGCGGGCAGCGGTCCTGTTCGTGGGCCGCCGGCTTGCCAGCCTCGTGCTCACCCTGCTGGCGACTTCGTTCCTGGTCTTCGGCGCCGTGCACCTGACACCCGGGGACCCGGCCCGGGCGATGCTAGGTCCGCACGCGACACCAGCGGCGATCGCTGCGATCCACGCGCAGTACCACCTCGACGATCCCTTCCTGGTCCAGTACGCGCACTGGCTCGGCGGGCTCTCCCGTGGCGACTTCGGGCGGTCCATCCAGTTTCGCCAGGACGTCACGTCTGTGCTTGCGCCGCGGATCGCGGTGACGGGCGAGCTCGTCGCCTACGCGGCTGCGCTCACCATGCTGGGCGTGCTTCTCGGTGTGGCGGCCGCCGTCCGACCGGGAGTGGTGGACACCGGCATCGTTGTGAGCACCACGGTGGCGACCGCGATGCCGTCGTTCGTCGTGGCCATCCTGCTCGTGGCGATCTTCGGCGTGAAGCTCGGCTGGCTCCCGGTGGTCGGCGTGGGCGACGGTCCGGTGAGTCGGCTCGCGCACCTGACCATGCCGGCAGTCGCGCTGGCCGTCTCGCTCGTCGGCCTGCTGGCCAGGGTCACCAGGGCCGGGGTGCTGGACCAGCTCGGGCGTGAGCACGTCGAGGTGGCCCGAGCCCGGGGAGTCCCGTGGCTCCGCGTCGTACGGCGGCACGCGCTGCGCAACGCACTCGGTCCGATCCTGACGGTCGGCGGGACGCTGGTCGCTGGGATTCTCGTCACGACCTCGATCGTCGAGACGGCGTTCGGGATCCACGGTCTCGGCGAGCTGCTCGTCAAGTCGGTGGCGCAGAAGGACCTGCCTGTCGTCCAGGCGCTGGCCCTGCTGACTGTCGTCGTGTTCGTCGTCATGAACCTCGTGATCGACGTCGTCGCGGCGCTCGTCGACCCGCGGGTGGCTCTCGGGGTGAGGGTCGCGTGACCGCGAGCGTTCTCCACGTCGGTGCCGACGTCGCGACCGAGACCGGTCCGGGGACAGGCGCCACGGCGACAACCCGGCGGTCGCTGCGAGCCGTGCTTCTCGGGTGGACCGGGAGCGTGCGTGGTGGACCGCTGTTCTGGCTGTCCACCGTGGTGCTGCTGCTGACGGTCGTGGTGGCTGTCCTGGCTCCGTTGCTGGCTCCGCAGGACCCTGACGCGCTCGACCTCGGCGCGGCCCTGGCCGGTCCCTCCCGGGCGCACCTTCTCGGCGCCGACCAGTCCGGCCGGGACTTGTTGTCCCGTCTTATCTTCGGCACGCGTACCAGCCTGATCGGGCCGCTCGGCGTGGTCGTGCTCTCGACTGTCGGGGGAGTCGTGATCGGGCTGGTCGCTGCCTGGTGCGGGGGCTGGGTCGATGCGTGCCTGTCCCGTGTCGTCGAGCTGATCTTCGCGTTCCCGGGCCTGCTGCTCGCGATCATTGTCGTCGCTGTCGTCGGCCCCGGGGTCTGGGCTCCCATGCTGGCCATGGCTGTGGCCTACACGCCGTACGTGAGTCGTCTCGTGCGTAGCGTCGTGCTCCAGGAGATGAGCCGGCCCTACGTCGATGCGTACCGGGTGCAGGGATTCTCCGGGGTGCTGATCGCCACCCGTCACGTGCTGCCGAACGCACTGCCTGTCGTGCTCGCCCAGTCCACGGTCAACTTCGGGTACGCGCTGATGGACCTGGCTGCACTCAGCTATCTCGGCCTCGGCGTGCAACCGCCGATGGCTGACTGGGGAGCCATGATCTCCAGCGGGCAGACCGCGATCCTGCAGGAGTCCTACCTGCCCAGCCTGGTGCCGGGCGTGGCCATCGTCGTGGTGGTCGTGGCGTTCAACATCGTCGGCGAGGGACTCTCCGCGCGGATCGTCCGGAGGAGCCCGTGACGGACATCAGCGTCTTGGAGATCGACCGGCTGACCGTCTCGCTGGGTTCTGGGCGAGCCGCCCGGCCGATCCTTGACGAGGTCACCGTACGAGTCGACACCGGAGAGGTCGTCGGGCTCGTCGGCGAGTCCGGCTCGGGCAAGTCCGTGACCTGCCGCGCAGCGCTCGGCC
This sequence comes from Streptomycetales bacterium, assembly GCA_025361995.1. Lineage (GTDB taxonomy): Bacteria > Actinomycetota > Actinomycetes > Prado026 > Prado026 > JANYIP01. The sequence continues at coordinate 2,332 of JANYIP010000312.1, forward strand.
TGCTGCCCAGAGGTGCTCGGGTGAATGGTTCGGTGCGGGTCGCCGGGACCGAGGTGGTCGGACTTCGTGGTTCGGGCCTGCGCGCGTTGCGCAGCCGCCAGGTGGCCATGATCTATCAGGATCCGCGGGCGTGCGTGAACCCTGTTCGGCGCATCGGGGACTTCCTGACCGAGGGGTTGCGCACCGGGCTGGGGATGTCCGCGGCACAGGCGCAGGAGCGGATCATCGAGCTGCTCGAGCTCGTCGGCATCCGAGACCCACGCGCTGCGATGCGGCAGTTCCCGCACGAGTTCTCCGGCGGGATGCTCCAGCGGATGGTGATCGCCGCCGCCCTGGCGCCGGAGCCGGCGCTGCTGCTCGCTGACGAACCCACCACCGCGCTCGACGTGACCACGCAAGCCGAGGTGATCGCGGTGCTCACCGCCCTGAGAGCCAGCCGCGGCACCGGCATGCTCTTCGTCACGCACGACCTCGAGCTTGCATCGGCCATCTGTGACCGCATCTACGTCATGTACGCCGGTCGAGTCGTGGAGCACGCACCGGTGCGCAGGCTTTTCACCCGGCCCCGCCACCCGTACACGGCGGCCCTGCTGATGTCCACGCCGACCCTCGCCTCGACCAACGCGCGCCTGGTCGCCATCGAGGGACGCCCGGTCGGGCTGGCCGAGGCACCGCCGGGCTGCAGCTTCGCCGGACGCTGCGTGCACGTCCGGGACGGCTGCCGCGACACGGTCCCTCCGCTGCGACCGGTTCTCGAGCGCGTCTCGACAGGTGACGCGCTTGAGGCGGCGACGCAGTCGGCTGCATGCTTGTTCGAGGGTGAGCTGGGCGACCTGCTCGCTCCCAGATCAGTGGTCGTCCCCGACGCCGTGTCCGGGTGTGTGGGATGAACCAGCGCGGGATGAATCCTCAACCACCCCCGATCGAGGTGGCCCTGGAGGTTCGCGACCTCCGGAAGTCCTTCGGCGATCACGTCGCTGTGGACGGTGTGTCGTTCCGGCTTGCGCGCGGTGGCTCGCTGGGGCTGGTGGGCGAGTCGGGCTCCGGCAAGACCACGCTAGCGCGGATCTTGGTCGGGCTGGAGCAGGCCGACAGCGGCTCGATCCAGGTTGGCGGTACCCGAACCGGAGTTACTGCGTCGTCGGGTCGTCCCGGTCGCGTCGCCCGACACAACCGCGCCCGCGACATCCAGATGGTGTTCCAGGACCCGTACCTCTCGCTCGATCCGCGGATCACCGTCTCGGGCTGTCTCGACGAGGTGCTGCGCCTGCACGGTGGTCGGTCCCTCGCGAGCAGGAAGCGCCGCATCGCCGAGCTCCTCGACCAGGTCGGACTCGGGCAGCGCGAGAGCCAGGCCCTCCCACGCGACCTGTCCGGCGGGCAGCGTCAGCGAGCCGCGATCGCTCGGGCGCTCGCGGCCGAGCCGCGGCTGCTGATCCTCGACGAGGCTGTCGCCGCTCTGGATGTGTCCATCCAGTCCCAGGTGCTGAACCTGCTTGCCGACATCCGGGCAGCGACCGGGGTCAGCTTCCTCTTCGTGAGCCACGACCTCGCGGTCGTGCGCTACGTCACCGACGACGTCGTCGTGCTCTATCGCGGTCGGGTGGTCGAAGCCGGACCGACAGAGGTGGTGCTGCGCGATCCGCAGCACGACTACACGCGGCTCCTCCTGGACTCCGTCCCCCGAGTCGGCTGGAACCCTGCGGCGCTCGGGGCAGCGCGACGTCGACTCGCGGGAGCGGAGGAGTCCCGTGCGAGCGCGTGACCTCGGCATCGTCATCGGG
>JANYIP010000050.1 GCA_025361995.1 Streptomycetales bacterium
AGAGCAGGCAGGCCACGACCAGGTAGTGGGTCGGGCTCATGACGACTCCCCCCCACCGGCGAGCTCGTCGCGCGCGTTGCCCGTCATCAGCGGCACCGGGGCCTGACCGCTCAGCTCACCGAGTGCGGACGGTACCGAGACCGACGACGGCGAGCCGTCCGGGAGCAGGGCCGGGACGTCGACGGCGTTGTGCCGGGCGTACACCCCGGGAGGCGCGAGCGGTGTGGGCGATCCGCTGAGCACGCGGAGCTCGGACAGCTCGCGCTGGGTCTTGCGCTTGAAGACCCGTTCGCGGTGGGCGAGCACCATGGCTCCGACAGCGGCAGTGATGAGCAGGGCCGAGGTGACCTCGAAGGCCCAGACGTACCGGGTGAAGATGAGCCGGGCCAGCGCGGAGATGTTGCCGCCGTCGACCGAGTTGATCGAGTCGACCCCGACGGCACCCCCGGTGGACGCCTTGCCGATCGCACCGATGACCAGGATCCCGAAGCCCAGCCCGGCGACCACCGCTGCCATCCGCTGTCCACGCAGGGTCTCGACCCGCGAGTCGGAGGCATCGACGCCGACAAGCATGAGCACGAAGAGGAACAGCATCATCACGGCGCCGGTGTAGACGACGACCTGGACGATGCCGAGGAACACGGCGCCCTGCATGATGTAGAGGATCGCCAGCATGCACATGGTCAGTGCGATCCACAGGGCGCTGTGCACGGCCTTGCGGCTCACCAGCATCATCAGCGCGCCGAGGACAGCGATCGGGGCCACGATCCAGAAGGCGAACTCATCGCCGACACTCGGTGATGTTGCGGCCGCCAGGACGGTGTTCATGCGCCCTCCCCAGCGGCAGCGTGCTGCTCGGGCACTGCCTGGGTGACCTTGCCGCGGTAGTAGTCTTTGTCCGTCGTTCCAGGGACCATGGGGTGCGGCGGGGCGAGCATGCCGGGCAGCAGCGGTGCGAGCAGGTCCTGCTTCTCGTAGATGAGGTCGAGCCGGTTGTCGTCGGCCAGCTCGTACTCGTTGCTCATCGTCAGTGCGCGGGTCGGGCAGGCCTCGATGCAGAGGCCGCAGAAGATGCAGCGCAGGTAGTTGATCTGGTAGACGCCGCCGTAGCGCTCGCCCGGTGAGAAGCGGGCCTCGTCCGTGTTCGGCGTGCCTTCGACATAGATCGCGTCAGCCGGGCAAGCCCACGCGCAGAGCTCGCAGCCGATGCACTTCTCGAGACCGTCCGGGTGCCGGTTGAGCACGTGCCGCCCGTGGTAGCGAGGCGCGGTCGGCTTCTTCTCTTCCGGGTACAGCTCGGTGGTGACCTTCTTGAACATCGTGCGGAAGGTCACTCCGAAGCCCCGACCGGGGAGCTTCACGTCAGACATCGGCGGGCTCCTCGGGACTCGGGGGCTGCTCGGAGAGGAGCGTGGACGAAGCCGTCACCAAGCCCGGGATGGTCGAGAGCTGACCGGGCATCGGCGGCACAGGGTACCCGCCGGGGAACCTCACCGGCCCAGCCGTCACCGGCGGGGCCCCCGGGGCGGGCTCCACCGCGTCCGCCGGCTCGTCGTAGTCGTAGTCGAGGTCGAGGTCGAGGTCGAGGTCGAGGTCAGAGTCGCGGTCGAGGTACTCGTCCTCGGCCAGGTAGTCGTCGGGGTCGAGGTAGCCGTCGTCATATGTGTCGTCATCCATCTCGGCCTTCTCCGGCACGAGGAAGACGTAGACAGCGATGAGAACCGCCAGGGCGACAGCGGCACCGATGAGCAACCGCTGCAGGTCGACCCCCTGGGCTCGGACCACCCGGACCGCGGCGACAGCGACGATCCAGACCAGGGAGACCGGGATCAGCACCTTCCAGCCGAGCTTCATGAACTGGTCGTAGCGCAGCCGTGGCAGGGTCCCGCGCAGCCAGATGAAGGCGAAGACGAAGATGGCGATCTTGGCGAAGAACCAGATCAGCGGGTACCAGCCGCTGTTAGCGCCGGACCAGATCGAGATCGGCCACGGTGCCCGCCAGCCGCCGAGGAACAGCGTGGTGGCGATCGCCGAGACGGTGACGAGGTTGATGTACTCGGCCAGGAAGAACATCGCGAACTTCAGCGACGAGTACTCGGTGTGGAAGCCACCGACCAGCTCGCCCTCGGCCTCGGCGAGGTCGAACGGCGCACGGTTCGTCTCACCCACCATCGCGATCACGTAGATGATGAACGAGATCGGCACCACCGCCACGAACCAGCGCGACTCCTGGGCTCCGACGATCGCCGACGTCGACATCGAGCCGGCCGCGAGGAACACCGCCACGAAGGACAGGCTCATCGCGACCTCGTACGAGATCATCTGGGCGGTCGACCGCAGGCCGCCGAGCAGCGGGTACGTCGAGCCGCTCGACCAGCCGGCCAGCACGATGCCGTAGATGCCCACCGAGGCCACCGCGATCAGGTACAGCACGGCGACCGGGAAGTCGGTGAGCTGGAGCGGGGTCTTGTGGTGGAAGATCGACACCTCGGGCCCGAGCGGGATGACGGCCCAGGTGATGAACGCCGGGATGGCGGCGAGCAGCGGGGCGATGATGAACACCGCCGTGTCGGCGGCTTTGGGGATGATGTCTTCCTTCAGAGCCAGCTTGATGCCGTCCATCAGCCCCTGCAGCAGGCCGAAGGGGCCTACCCGGTTGGG
>JANYIP010000131.1 GCA_025361995.1 Streptomycetales bacterium
CAGCAGGTAGCAGGACGACACCGAAGCCATCAGCAGGTCGGTGGGCATCGGTCCCATCCCGGTCCCGCCGAGGTCGACCGGCTCATCGACGATGAGCGAGAAGCCACCCGCTTCCACGTCACAACGCCAGCCGCCCGCCCAGGTCGCGACGGCCGAGTTGGTGCCGCCCCGCTCAGTTGTGGTGGGCGTCGTTGTCGTGGTCATGTCCGTGATCGTGTCCTGCCGGTCGGACGGCGAAGGCAGCGGCCCGCGCGGCCACATCGCCCGGAGCGACGAGCTGGGCATCGGCGAGCACCTGCTCCAGGGCCTGCAGCCAGCACCGGTAGTAGGAGTAGTCCTGACCTTCGGGGGGAGCGGACTCCCAGGCGCCGATCTTGGCGATCAGAGCATCGCGGAACACGTCATAGGACACGACGCCGGCGTCGGTGAGGGCCATGGCGAGGCCGAACGCACGTCCCTCCCAGGGTTGGGAAAAGACCAGCTCGCCGTTCTGGCGGGGCGGCGAGGCGACACCGTCGATGTCGAGGACCGCTGTCACGGGGCCGTCACCGCAGGACCGGCAACCCTGGTGACGCCGACCATGTTGTCGCGGGTGACCAGGGCGGCGAGCTCCTCTAGAGACATCGACTCGGTACCGGCCGGCCGCTCTGGCAGCACGAAGTAACGGACCTCGGAGCTGGAGTCGACGACCTTTACCTCGACGTCATCGCCCAGTGCGGTGCCCCACTCTGCAAGCACCGCACGGGGCTCCTTGACCACGCGCGAGCGGTAGGCCGAGTCCTTGTACCAGGACGGCGGCAGGCCCAGGACCGGCCAGGGGTAGCAGGAGCAGAGCGTGCACACCACGACATGGTGCAGCGCAGGGGTGTTCTCCAGCACCACCATGTGCTCGCCCTGTGGGCCCTTGAAGCCCAGCTCGGCAATCGCGGCAGTCCCGTCTTGGAGCAGCTTGGCTTTGTAGTCGGCATCGGTCCAGGCCCTGGCGACGACCTTGGCGCCGTTCATCGGGCCGACCTGCGTCTCGTAGATCCCGATGAACGTCTCGATGGTCTTGGTGTCGGCCAACCCTCGCTCGAGCAGCAGGGACTCCAGGGCCTCAGTCCGCAGCGCCAGGTCGATGTCCGGCTCCATCTCTGCTTGCGTCACTGCACGCGCTCCAGGTAGCTCTCGTAGAGGTCGAGGGTGAGGTTGAACGGCTCGCTCCCGGCGCCCCACAGGTCATGCGCGTCGTAGGTGACGCTGTAGACGTGCTGCGGGTTCTCGGCGACGAAATGGGCTGTGGTGTCGGGGAAGATTTGTGCCGGGCGAAGGGCGGTGATCGTCCCCACCTTGGTCCGGGCGTAGCCGGGCAGGCGGGTGTGGCCGGTGGGGCCAGTCGCGCTGGTGGTCACCCGGTCTCCGACGGCGAAGGCTCGCGGCGCGTCGATGGTGCGCAGGTTGCCGCCTCCACCGCTCTCCATGGTGGGCTTGTGGGGCTCGGGATCGGCTGGCTCCTCGCCCTTCTCGCCGCGCAGCGTTTTGGCCCGCGCCTCGACGGCGCCAGCTGCGAGCAGGCCGCTGTCGACCAGCAGGATCTCGGCGCTACCGAGCCAGCGGCCGTAGTAGTTGGCGAGGTACTCCTTCTCAGGCACCCGCTCCAGGGCGTGTCGGAAGGCCGGCAGGTTCGATGCCGTGGCGGCGCGGTTCGCCAGCAGGGTGAGGGCGAAGGCCCGTCCCTCCCACGGCTCCGCAAACGGCTTCTCCGACCGGTCGAGCGCCTTGAGCGGACCGAAGTGCTTCGAACTGCCACCCATGTCGTGAACGCCGTCCATGACCGTCCTTGCCTCGAGGTGGTGCGTCGTACGACGGCCGGGGTCTCGGGCCGCCGCACGACGCCTAGGGGAGGTGCGTCAGACCGTCCAGGTGTTGAGCTGGAATGACTTCTGACGCCACGCGGTCAGCGCGGAGTCGAGCACGTCGAGGGGGTTGAACGCCGTGACACCCTCAATCAGGTCGTCCTCGCGCATGCCGTAGAGCGCGCCCATGGCGAAGCGACAGGCGTAGATCTTGGCGCCCTCGTCCATGAGCACCTTGAGCTGCTTGTTCATGGACAGGTTGCCGGGGAAGCCCTCCGTGCCGACCGACGGGTAGCCGCGGGTGCCGGAGGCGATGAGGACGGCGGGGCCGTAGAGCACGATGCTGACCTCGAAGCCCTTGCGGCGCAGGCGGGTCGAGGTAAGCAGGTTGACCAGCGCCACCGAACCCTCGAAGGGCACCGAGTGGATGAAGACGAAGGCCGTCTCGCCCGGCTCTGCCTGGATGTCGGGAAAGACCTTGTCGCTGGTGTCGTAGAGGATGTCGCCCGCTTGGGCCCTCGGGATGTTGTTGGTCTTCGTGGTCATTCTCGATGCCTCCAAGGGCGAAAGGGGTCAGAGGTTTCCGGTTGAGCCGTAACGTGCCTTGCCTTGCAGGTGGTGCAGTCAGACAGCCGGGCCCTTTGCCTGCTCGGGCTTGTGCCAGGTCTGCTGGTGGCTGCCGGGCAGGCGGTCGGCGACCTTGGCCCGGAGCGAATAGGGGAGCGCGTAGAAGGCGGGCGCGTAGACCTTCTGCCAGAAGATGTCCGCGCCCTTCGGCTCGGGTGGTACGAGGCCGTTGCGCCGCCCCACCTTCGCCTGCGCCACGACCAGCAGGTGGTGCTCGGAGGTGCTGCGCAGCCAGCGCGAGAACGACTGCTTCTGCGCCATCACAGCTTCGACAACGCGTTCTGCGCGGCGAGCGCGATCGGCTCGTTGAGAGCTCCGATGGGCGGGGAGTATACGTTCTCCATGGTGGCCAGGTCGCGCAGCGTGATGCCGGTGCGGACGGCCATGGCCAGGAAGTCGGCGCGCTCCTTGATGCCCTCGCCACCGACCATCTGGGCACCGATGAGCCGCAAGGTGCCCGGCTCGGCGAGCAGCTTGACCTTGACCGGCTTCATGTCGGGGTAGTAGCGCGCGCGGGAGATTCCCTGCGCGACGCCCATCACGAACGGGATACCGAGCGCGGTCGCGAGCGTCTCACTGAAGGAGACACCGCCGATCATCCACTTGCCGGCCACCATGCCCCACGGTACGTAGACCGGCTGGTAGGCGCGCTTGCCTCCGGCAGCGTTGACGCCGGCGACCTTGCCCTGGCTGTAGGCGTGGCTGCCGGACAGGCCCTGCACGGGGACGTTGGAGACTCCGTGCGGGACCTCTATGCAGTCACCGGCCGCCCACACGTCCTTGGCGGAGCTCTGCATCGTCTCGTCGACGATGAAGCCACCGGTCGTCCCGACCTTGAGCCCGGCCGTCTGCCCGAGCTCGATGTTGGGGATCTTGTGCGTGGCGACGACCAGGAGCTGGCAGGCGATCTCGCCGTCGGAGGTGCGGACGCCGCGGACGGCGCCCTTGTCGTCGCCGAGGATCGCCTCGAGCTTGGTGTTGAAGTGCAGGTGGGCGCCCATCTCGACCCACGAGTCCTCGACCGGCTTGGCGATGTCAGGGTCGGTCGCCATCGACAGCGCCCACGGCGTCGGGTCGACCAGGTGCGTCTCGATGCCGCGGTGCGCCAGCGCGGTCACCATCTCCAGCCCGAGCGGACCGGCCTCGAGGACGACTGCGCTTCGCACCGAGTCGAGAACCTTGTCCCACTCCATCGCCTCGCGGATGTTTTTCATGTAGTAGATGCCGGTGAGCTCGTTGCCGGGCACGTCGGGCTTGCCGTAGTTCCAGCCGCTGGCGATCACCAAGGCATCGAAGGGCACCTGCTTGCCCCCGACCGAGACCGTCTTGGCACTGAGGTCACAGGAGTCGACCCGGGTCTCGTACCGGATGTCGATGCCCTGGTCGGCGTACTGCTGCTTGCTGCCGAGGAAGAGCCGCTCGAAGTCGGGGATCTCTTTGCCGTGCACGTAGGGGATGCCACACGGACTGTACGCCGCGTCCTGGTACTCCGTGAAGACCACGACCTCGGCGCTCGGGTCGGTGCCCTTGGCCGCGCCGGCCGCTCCGATGCCAGCCGCACCTCCACCGATGACGACGATGCGACGAGGCACGCACAACTCCTTTGGCTGGAGACGTTGAACATCGGGTACGAGACGTTCACTATGTTGGACGTCCCGACCGAGCACCGTCAAGGGCTGACGGCAGAGTTACTGGAGTTTCTGGGCTTCGTAGGTAGCCCTTGTGGGGCATCTTGTACCGTTCACCAGAGGGGGAGCGCGTGACCGAAGACCTGTCGCGGATCGTCTCGGACATCGGCCCGAAGGTTCGTACGCTCCGCAAACAAGCTGGTTTGTCGCTTCAGCAGTTCGCGGAACGCTCGCACGTCTCCGCGGCGGCGATCCACAAGATCGAGCAGAGCGGCATGGTACCAACCATCACGACGCTGCTGAAGGTCGCGAGCGCGCTCGGCCGGCCCGTTGCCTACTTCGTCGAGGAAGCGGAGGCTACCTCCGACCCGACGGTGTTCACCAGGAACGGCGACCAGCGCCCCATCTACACCTCTCACGCGGGCATCGACCTGAGCGGTATCAGCGGCGCCTACGGCCGGTTCTTCCTGGCCGGTGCCCGGGCGATCGTCGAGCCGGGCGCCAGCAGCGGCACCCGCCCGCTCGAGCACCCCGGCGAGGAGCTCATCTACGTCCTGGACGGCCAGCTGGAGTTCGTGGTCAACGAGCAGGTCTACCGACTCAAGCCGTGCGACTCCCTGCACTTTCGCACCGTTCAGACCCACTCCTGGCGAAACCCCGGCAAGGCCAGAGCAACGGCGCTCTGGATGGCACTGCGGCCGCAGTGAGGACCGACCGCCGGTCCACCTCGGCAACGCCCGGTCAGACCGGCCGGCGGGTCATCGCAAGGACGTCGAGTGCCTGGTCGAGCTGCTCCACGGTGAGGGTGCCCCGGTCGACCCAGCCCTGCTCGAGCACGACCTCGCGGATGGTCTTGCGCTCCGCTAGAGACTGCTTGGCTACCTTCGCGGCGGACTCGTAGCCGAGGTAGCGGTTGAGTGGTGTGACGATGCTGGGGCTCGACTCGGCCTGCTGACGGTCATGCTCGACCTCGGCCTCGATGCCGTCGATGCACCGGTCCGCCAGCAGACGAGAACCGTTGGCCAGCAGGCGGATCGACTCGAGCAGGTTACGCGCCATGAGCGGCATCATCACGTTGAGCTCGAAATTGCCCGACGCGCCGGCAAAGGCCACGGCCGCGTCGTTGCCGAAGACCTGCACACAGACCATCGCCACCGCTTCGGGCACGACGGGGTTAACCTTGCCCGGCATGATCGAGCTGCCGGGCTGCAGGTCCGGCAGGCGGATCTCGCCGAGTCCGGCTCGCGGTCCCGAGCCCATCCAGCGCAGATCGTTGACGATCTTGAGCAAGCCGATCCCGATCGTGCGCAGTTGCCCACTGGTCTCCACGAGCGAGTCGCGCGCGCCCTGCGCCTCGAAGTGGTTACGGGCCTCGGTGAGCGGCAGGCCGGTGGCCGTCGCCAGCTCGGCGATGACGGCCGCGGCGAAGCCGGGTGGGGTGTTGATGCCGGTGCCCACCGCTGTGCCGCCGAGCGGGAGCTCGGCCAGCCGGGGCAGCGCAGCGTGCAGTCGCTCCACGCCGTACCGCATCTGGGCGGCGTAGCCGGAGAGCTCCTGGCCGAGCGTGACCGGGGTGGCGTCCATGAGGTGGGTGCGGCCGGCCTTCACGACCTCGGCGAACTCGACCGCCTTGCGTTCCAACGCCGTCGCGAGGTGCTCGAGCGCCGGGACGAGGTCGCTGACGATCGCGGTGGCCGCTGCGAGGTGGATCGCGGTGGGGAAGACGTCGTTGCTCGACTGGCTGGCGTTGACATGGTCGTTGGGATGTACGTCGCTGCCGAGCCGCTCGGTGGCGAGGGTCGCGAGGACCTCGTTGGCGTTCATGTTGCTGCTGGTCCCGCTACCGGTCTGGAAGATATCGACGGGAAACGCGCCGGCGTGCTCGCCAGCGACGATGTCGGCTGCGGCGGCGATGATCGCGTCGGCCATCGGCTGCTCGAGCACGCCGAGCCGGGAGTTGACCGCTGCCGCTGCCCCCTTGACCCGCGCGAGGGCGGCGACCAGCGTGGGCTCCAGTCGGGCACCACTGATCGGAAAGTTGAGCACGGCGCGCTGCGTCTGGGCCCGCCATTTCGCCTCAGCGGGGACCCGAACGTCGCCCATGCTGTCGTGTTCGATCCGCCACTCCTGCTCGACCATGTCCTTGATCCTCCCCCCCTCCCCGCCCCTCTGCCTCTCCGCCCTTCCCTGCTGCGTCCGCTCGCACCGGGCGTGGCCGTGTCCCCTTCGGCGGACGTCCCGACTGTGGTGCGCGCGGTTCCGTCGTGCCCCTGAGGGGGTGTCGTCCACAGGATCGGTCCAGGGCCTCGACCGGCGGGCACTCCCCGCGCAACCTGGCTGTGTGACTCATGACCAGGAGCAGCAACTCGAGGGCCGGATCCTCGGTAGGCAGGAGGCGATGCTCGCGATGCGCGGGCTCGCGAGCGAACAGGAGGGCGTCTTGAGCCGTCGTCAGCTGGCTGGCCTGGGTGTGCCGCGCTGGGTCGTCCGGGTCGAGCTGAAAGCCCAACGCTGGAGCCGAACCGGCTGGCAGACCGTCTGCCTCCACAATGGGCCGCTGTCTGCCGCTGCGACCCGGTGGGTGGCTGTCCTGGAGGTCGGTGCTGGCGCGGCGCTGGACGGTGTGTCCTCGCTGCAGCACGCCGGCGTGGACGCTCTGAGCGACAGCGAGGTGCACGTCATCGTGCGCAAAGGATCCACGCCGCAGCGTCCGCCGGGGGTGGTTGTCCACGAGAGCCGGCGCTATCGCGAGGCCGACGTCCTGACAAACGGGCTTCGGCGTACGCGACCTGCTGTCGCCGCCGTCCATGCGGCGCTGTGGGCCGGTACTGACAGGCAGGCTCGCTTCTTCGTGCTCCTGGTGGTCCAACGGCAGCTTGCGCCGGTCGACGCGGTTGCCACGGTGGTCGGAGGGGTCCGTAGGCATGCTCGCCGCCGGCTGCTGCGCGAGCTCGTCGTCGAGCTCGGCGCCGGGATTCGTTCGCTGGGGGAGCTCGACGTCGCGCAGGACATACGGGGTCGCGGCTTGCCGGAGCCGGCCCGACAGGTTCTGCGCAGGCGGCCGTCTGGTACGGAATACCTGGACTGCGACTTCGAGGAGTACGGGGTGACTATGGAGATCGATGGCGCAGGGCACGATGAGCCCGAGCAGCGCCTCAGCGACCTCGTGCGCGACATCAGCTCGGCGACCCAGGGCCGAACTGTCGTCCGGCTGGCCATGGTGGCCTACACGCTCGACCGCGAGCGCGTCCTCGATGCGCTGGAGGAGCTCTTCGCTTCGCGTGGATGGTGCCGCGACGCAGCGGCCTGACAGGGACGTCCGCTCGCGGCTCGCCTGGGTGTGTCCCCTTCGGCGGACGCAAGCGGGAGGGGGGTCAGGCGGGGGGGCGCGGGCCGATGGACACCGGGGTCGGGCCGGCGTCGGCCTCAGCGGGGCCGGCGAAGAAGTCGCCGCCCTTGTCGTCCACGACGATGAAGGCTGGGAAGTCCCGCACCTCGATCCGCCAGACTGCCTCCATGCCCAATTCGGGGTACTCGAGCACCTCGACCTTGGTGATGCAGTCCTGGGCGAGCCGAGCCGCCGGACCGCCGATGGAGCCGAGGTAGAAGCCGCCGTGCTTGGCGCAGGCGTCGGTCACCTGCACCGACCGGTTGCCCTTGGCCAGCATCACCAGGGACCCCCCCGCGGCCTGGAACTGCTCGACGTAGGAGTCCATCCGCCCAGCCGTCGTCGGCCCGAAGGATCCCGACGCCATGCCGATCGGTGTCTTGGCCGGACCGGCGTAGTAGACGGCCATGTCCTTGAGGTAGCCGGGCATCGGGGCGCCGCTGTCCAGCAGGTCCTTGATCTTGGCGTGGGCGAGGTCACGGGCGACGACAAGCGGGCCGGTCAGCGAGAGGCGCGTCCGCACGGGGTGCTGGGTCAGCTCGGCGAGCACGTCGGCCATCGGCCGGTTGAGGTCGATCCGCACGACGTCACCACCGAGCGCGTCGGCGTCGACCTCCGGAAGGAAGTGGGCCGGCTCGGTCTCGAGCTGCTCGAGCCAGACGCCGCCGGCGTCGATGCGGGCCCGGGCCTGGCGGTCGGCCGAGCAGGAGACGGCGATGGCGATGGGCAGGGAGGCGCCGTGACGGGGCAGCCGCACGACGCGGACGTCGTGACAGAAGTACTTGCCGCCGAACTGCGCCCCGATGCCGATCGTCTGGGTCAGCTGCTGCACCCGCTGCTCCAGCTCGCGGTCGCGGAACCCGTGGCCGGTCGTCGAGCCCGTGGTCGGCAACTCGTCGAGGTACTTCGCCGACGCGTATTTCGCGGTCTTCAGAGCGAGCTCTGCGGAGGTGCCGCCGACGACGATCGCGAGGTGGTACGGCGGGCACGCGGCCGTCCCGAGCGAGCGGATCTTGTCCTCCAGGAACCGCAGCATCGCTGTCTCGTTGAGGACGGCCTTCGTCTCCTGGTAGAGGTAGGACTTGTTGGCCGAGCCGCCACCCTTGGCCATGAACAGGAAGGAGTACGAGAGGGGGTGGTGGGTGTCGGCGTACAGCTCGATCTGGGCCGGCAGGTTGGACCCGGTGTTGACCTCGTCCCACATCGTCAGCGGCGCCATCTGCGAGTAGCGCAGGTTGAGCCGCGTGTAGGCGTCGTAGACCCCGCGGCTGATGGCCGACTCGTCGCCGCCGCCGGTCAGGACGCGCTCGCCCTTCTTGCCCATGACGATGGCAGTGCCCGTGTCCTGACACATCGGCAGCACGCCGCCGGCGGAGATGGCAGCGTTCTTTAGCAGGTCGAGCGCGACGAACTTGTCGTTGGGCGAGGCCTCGGGGTCGTCCAGGATGCGCCGCAGCTGCGCGAGGTGGGCCGGCCGCAGGTAGTGCGCGATGTCGTGCATGGCCTCGTACGACAGCCGGGTGAGCGCATCCGGGGCCACCGTCAGGAAGGTGCGGCCGGCTGCGGTGACGACGTCGACGCCGTCGGTCGTCAGCAGGCGGTAGTCCGAATCGTCCGGACCGGTGGGGAGCAGCTCGCTGAACAGGAACTCGGGCATGACCCCAGCGTAGATCCCCGGGTGGGGTGGCATTTCAGTCCACCGGTTCGTCAGCCGATATCGATCAAGGAGTTCCGCGCCCGCGGACTCGTGAACTGGGGGAGACGTGGCGTGAGCGAGTTCGGCGAGCTCTTGGGAGCAGCATCTGCCGTCGAGATCCTGAGCAGCGAGGGCGGTGTCGCGGTGCCGAGCCCTCGGCGTCGGCGCACCAGCCTCGTGGCGGGTATCGCGGCTCTGGCGGTCATCGCGGCCGGTGGCGCCGGCTACGCCGCGTTCAGCGCGTTCAACGGCAGTGGCAGCCAGCCCGAGGAGGTCCTGCCCGCGTCGACCATCGCGTTCGTCAAGGTCGACCTCGACCCGTCGGCCGGGCAGAAGCTCGAGCTCCTCCAGCTGCTGAAGAAGTTCCCGCGCAGTGCACAGCTGCAGAGCAGCGACACCGACTTCGGCGACTGGCTGGTCCGCCGGCTCGTCGAGTCGGACCCGGGGTCGAGCGGGATCACGTACGCGACGGACGTCAAGCCGTGGCTGGGCAAGCGGTTTGCCGTCGCTGCGCTGCCCGGCGCGAAGGGCGCCGGCTCGGTCGACGCCGTCGTGGTGCTCCAGGAGACCGACGACACGGCCGCCGCAGCAGCACTGGCGAAGATCAAGGCAAAGTCCGCTTCGCCAGCGTTCGACTACGCCTTCTCGAACGGGTATGTCGTGGTGGCCCCAGACTCCGCCGACGCGGCCCACCGCGCGGTCGCTGCTGCCACCACGAGCTCGCTCGCCCACGACCAGCAGTTCGTCGCCGACGTCGCGACCCTGCAGTCCGACGAGGTCATCACCGGCTGGGCGGACGCCAAGAAGGTGGGCGCGGTCCTGAAGGGCCAGCTCGCCTCGGGCACCGCGCTGGGCGGGATCGGCAGCGATGCCAGCGGCCTCGGCGCGCTCGTCGACAGCAAGTACACCGGTCGGTACGTGCTGGGCGTGCACGCCGCGAGCGGCTCGATCGAGCTCAAGGCCGAATCCCTGGGCGGAGCCTCGACACCTGTGGTGGCACCGGTCCGTGGCATCGACCACACTGCTGCCGATGCGGTCGGCGTGCTCGCCGTCAGCGGGCTGGACACGGGGATCGACGCCGCCTGGGCGTCGGTGTCAACGGTCCCTGCGTACAAGTCGTTGGTCGACGAGATGCAGCGCAGCCTCCGGCTCACGCTGCCCGGCGACCTGGAGACGCTGCTGGGGTCCGAGCTCGACGTCAGCGTCGGTGGTGACCTCAACCAGGCGCCGACCATCGTCGCGGCCGCGACGTCGAAGGATCCCGATGCCGCCAAGGCGGTGCTGGACAAGCTGCTCGGCGCTGCCGGAGCCCCGGCGGGCGCGATCGGCGAGCGTAGGGCTGGCGACGTGCTCTACGTCGGCTCGACGCAGGACGCGGTCGACAGTGCCGGCGCGACAAGCGGGGGGATCAGCAAGGACCCGCTCTTCGCCCAGGCCGTCGCCGACCCGGCGTCGTCTCAGCTGATCGGGTTCATCGACCTGACCAAGGTCTGGAGCGCCGTCGGGGACAAGGTACTGACCTCGCCGTCTGACAAGGAGGCCGAGCACCTCGCCGCGATCGGATTCTGCGCCAAGTCCAGCGGGGGGACCAGCTCCTTCACCCTGCGGATCGTGCTGCGCTGACTACTGAGCCGCCCGACTACTGAGCTGCGCACAACCACCAGGCCGCGTAGGGCGCCACGGTGACCGAGGGGCCGCCAAGGTCGATCGCCGTCCCGGTCAGCTCGTCCACGACCCCTGGTCCGATGCCGTGCCGGGTCACCGCCGCCGAGTCGACCTGCTGGGCGTGCTCCGAGACGTTGTACAGCTGCACGAGCGTGCCGGCCGAGTGCCGCCGGGCAGCCGCGAGCACCGCCGCGTTGCCGGTCTCGTGGACCGTCGTCTCCACGGCTGCGTGCAGGGCGGCCAGCCGAGAGCGCGTGGCCGCAAGGTGCTGGATGCCGCTGAAGAGCCGCCCCTCGACGCTGCCCGGGTCGCTGCGCCGGTCGGCCACCTCCCACGGCATGGCCGGGCGGTGCAGCCAGCGGTTGTCATCGGCGTGGGTGGTGTTCCGGGCGTAGCCGCGGTCGTTGCGCAGCCCGATCTCGTCGCCCATGTACAGCAGCGGCGGTCCGCCGAAGCCGAACATCAGGGCGTGAGCGCACAGCAGCCGCGCGATCACCTCGTCGACCGCATCGGAGGTGCCGGCCAACAGGGCCTGCTCGAGTCCGGCCAGGCTGGCCGCAGACCCGCTGATCCGGCGGTCCCCGGTCGCCGGGTTGGCCTGGAACACCTCGCCGCGAGCGAACGAGCCAGTCGCCAGGCCGGCGTAGAAGTCCGACAGGAACGAGCGGTGTGCGTGGCCGTCCCAGCCGACTGCTGCGGCGTCAGCGTCGTCGATCGCCCAGCCGATGTCGTCGTGGCAGCGCAAGTACGTCGCCCACGCCGTGGTCGTCGGTTTCGCCGGGAAGCGGCGCAGCGAGCGTACGAGCAGCCGGCAGTCCCGCGACGCCAGCGCAGACCAGGTCTGGACCATCAACGAGTTGTGGTACGCCAGGTCCGAGACGCGACCCTCCCGCCGTCCGGTCCCCAGGTACTCCACGACCTGGGCGGGCCCGACGATCGCCTCGGCCTTGAAGATCAGCGCGGGCGCAGCGATCCGGGCAGCCGCCCGCAACGCCTGGGTGATGGCGTGCACCTCGGGCTGGTTCTGACAGTCCGTGCCGAGCCGCTTCCACAAGAAGGCGATCGCGTCCAGCCGCAGGCAGTCCACCCCCTGGTTGGCCAGGAAGAGGACGATCTCGACGAACTCGCAGAAGACGTCCGGGTTGGACCAGTCCAGGTCCCACTGCCAGTTGTTGAAGGTCGTCCACACCCAGGCGTCCGCCGCCTCGTCCCAGCTGAAGTTCCCGGGCGCGAACGCGGGGAAGACCTCGGGCAGCGTCGCCTCGTACCGGTCCGGTTCAGTGCGGTCGGCGAAGAGGTGGAAGTAGTGCTGATAGCGCTCCTGCCCCGCCCTGGCACGGGCAGCCCACTCGTGCTCTCGCGCGACGTGGTTGAGGACGAGGTCGAGGGTGAGCGTGACGCCGTGCGCGTGCAGGGTTCCGGCGAGCTCCGCGAGGTCGTCCATCGTGCCCAGGTGCTCAGCGACAGAGCGGTAGTCCATCACCGCGTACCCGCCGTCGTTCGCCCCAGGGCGCGGTTTGAGCAGCGGCATCAGGTGCAGGTAGGTCACTCCCAGCTCGACCAGGTAGGGCACCCGGGCCCGCACCCCCTGCAGGTCATCGGCGAACCGGTCGGCGTAGGCGGCGTAGCCCACCGTCGACGGCAGCTGGAACCAGTCCGGCCGCAGAACCCGCGCACGGTCGCGCGCTCGCAGGTTCTCTGGGCGGGAGTCGTGGGCCTCGACGAGGAGGGTCACCACGCGGTCGATCAGCGCAGGTTCGTCGTAGACCTCGGCGAGACCCGCCGTCAGGTCCGGCAGCCATCGGTCCATCCGGGCAAGGAGGTCGGGGTCCATGTCTGTTCTCTCGCTCCGTGCACGTTCGGGTGCAAGCGGTGACGCTGCAAGCGCTTCCAAGGTGCCACAATCTGACATCTGGTGACCGCTGCGTCCAGTATCCGGGCCGGATGATCCCTGCAAGCGCTTGCTTGTCCACGCCAGCCGCTCTAGATTTTCTGCAAGTCGACCGGTGGCTGCAAGAACGCGTGCAACGAGGAGGAAGAGCCTTGCGCATGACGGTGAGCATCGAAGACGTGGCCGCGCGCGCCGGCGTCTCCACCGCCACCGTCTCCCGTGCCCTGCGCGGGCTGCCGAACGTCTCCGAGCTCACCCGCGAACGCGTCCGTGACGCCGCCCGCGCCCTCGACTACGTCGTCTCTCCCAGCGCCTCGAGCCTGGCCACCGGCCGCACCAGCACGGTGGGCGTCGTCGTCCCGTACGTCGGCCGCTGGTTCTTCGGCCAGGTGATCAGCGGCGCGGAGACCGCCCTGCGGCAGTCGGGCTTCGACCTGCTCCTCTACACCGTGGGCGCCGAGGAGAGCCGGCGCCGCTTCTTCGAAGAGCTCCCGGTCCGTCGCCGGGTGGACGCAGTCCTCGTGCTGTCGCTCCCGCTCACCGATGCCGAGGTCGCTGCGATCGCTGGGCTCCGCTTGCCCACCGCCATGGTCGGCGCCTCCGTGCCCGGCTTCTCTTCTGTCCGGATCGACGACGTCGGGGGCGCCAGCAAGGCCGTCAACCACCTCATCAACCTGGGGCACCAGCGGATCGCGATGATCCATGGCGCCGGTATCGAGCCCGCCCAGTTCACCGCTCCGGAGGACCGCCGCCGGGGTTACCTGTCCGCGCTCGCCAGCGCGGGCTTGGACTATGACTCGTCGCTGCAGGTGGACGGCGGGTTCACCTTGGCCGGCGGCGAGCGCGCCATGGCGTCGCTGCTGTCGTCCAAGCACCCGCCGACCGCGGTGTTCGCGCAGTCCGACGAGATGGCGTTCGGTGCGCTGCGCGCGATCCGGCGGGCCGGGCTGCGCTGCCCCGAGGACGTGTCCGTCGTCGGCTTCGACGACCACGAGATGGCCGAGATGCTCGACCTGACCACGGTGGCTCAGCCGGTCACCGAGCAAGGCGTCCTCGCTGTCGGCCACATCCTGGCCGAGCTCAGGGGCGAGGCTGCGCCGTCCGACGACCTCGTCCCGACCCATGTCGTCATCCGCGGCACCACAGCGCCGCCCACCGCCAAGCCGATGCGCGCACGCGTCCCGGCCAGGAGCGTCGCCCGCTCTGCTGGCTCATCTTCTGCGGGCTAATCTTCTGCGGGCTAACGTCCGGCCGGGGGCTCGAAGTTCACTGCGGCGTACTCGCTGAGGTTGTCGAACTTGTGCTCGCTAGCGATCTGCCGGATCGTGCCGCTCTTGCTGCGCATCACCAGCGAGTACGTCTCCGCGCCACCGCCGTGGTAGCGGACGCCCCGGAGCAGCTCGCCGTCGGTGATCCCCGTCGCGACGAAGAACACGTTGTCGCTGGTGACCAGGTCTTCCGTCGTCAGCACCCGGTCCAGGTCGTGGCCGGCGTCCAGCGCCTTGCGCCGCTCGTCCTCGTCACGCGGCCACAGCCGGGCTTGGATCACCCCACCGAGGCACCGCATCGCACAGGCCGAGATGATGCCCTCCGGGGTGCCACCTATGCCCAGCAGCAGGTCGATGCCGGTGCCCTCCCGAGCCGCCATGATCGCTCCGGCCACGTCACCGTCGGAGATGAACTTGATCCGGGCACCGGTCTCGCGCACCTCACGGACAATCTGCTCGTGCCGTGGACGGTCCAAGATGCACACGGTCACGTCGGCGGCCCGCTCGCCCTTTGCCTTGGCCACCCGGCGGACGTTCACGCCGACCGGCGCGGTGATGTCGACGAAGTCGGCTGCCTCCGGCCCGGTGACCAGCTTCTCCATGTAGAACACCGCCGACGGGTCGTACATCGAGCCGCGCTCGGCGACCGCCATCACCGCGATCGCGTTGTGCATGCCCTTGGCGCACAGCGTCGTCCCGTCGATCGGGTCGACTGCCACGTCGGCCTCCGGGCCCTCCCCAGTGCCCACGTGCTCACCGTTGAAAAGCATCGGAGCATCGTCCTTCTCGCCCTCGCCGATGACGACCACGCCGTTCATCGACACCGATGAGATCAGCTTGCGCATCGCGTTCACCGCGGCGCCGTCCGCGCCGTTCTTGTCCCCCCGGCCCACCCAGCGACCGGCCGCCATCGCGGCGGCCTCGGTCACACGCACGAGCTCGAGGGCCAGGTTGCGGTCGGGCACTTCTCGTTCACCTGCCATCGTCGACGTACCTCCGGTGAGCGTGAGCCCAGATCGGGCGGTCCCTGCGGATGCTACCGACGCGGGCGCTGCCGGGGCCTCACCCACATGGGTAGGTGGCGGGATGGGAAGGTTAGCGGGTGAACCGACTGGAGCTCGAGCCGACCGAGATCGGGCCGGCCGCGACGTACAGCTGGCTGACCTCGCTGATCGTTCCGCGACCGATCGCCTGGGTGTCCACGACCTCCGCCGACGGGGTGGACAACGTCGCCCCGCACTCCTTCTTCACCGTGTCCAGCGAAGACCCGCCGGTGGTCCAGTTCACCTCAGTGGGGCGCAAGGACAGCCTGCGCAACGTCGAGGAGACCGGCGAGTTCGTCGTCAACTTCGCCACCGAGGAGCTCGCCGACCTCGTCAACGCCACCGCCACCGACTACCCGCGCGAGATCAGCGAGTTCGACGCCCTGGGCATCCTGCGGGAGCCCTCGGTGGTGGTACGCCCGCCACGCGTCGCGGTCTCCCCGGCGGCCTTCGAGTGTGTGGTGGAGGGGTTCCGCTCCTTCGGAGACCACGCGCGCGCGGGCACCGTGGTGTTCGGCCGCGTCGTCCACATCGCGGTCGAGGAGTCAGTGGCTCGCGAGGGCCGGGCCCGGATCGAGCTCCTGCACCCGATCGCTCGCCTCGGCGGCGCCGAGTGGGGAGCCATCGGCGAGATCAGCCGGCGCCGGCGTGTCCCGTACACCGACCTGGCCGGGGCCTGATGGCCGGTCGGCGGCGTGGCTTCGAGACGCTCGGGGACATGGCCCGCTCGATGGGGGTGGTCCTCGTCGTAGTCGCGGTCGTCGTGCTGATCACCATCCGTACCAAGGGGCAGGCGATCACACTGGTCGACGTCCAGGGCACGTACGCGCAGGCAACCATCGGGTCGACGCCCTTCCCGCTCGTCACCCCGACCGGACTGGACGACCGCTGGCGGGCCACCTCGGTCTACTACGACCCGCCCGAGCGCACCGGGGTCCCCGGCGTCACCCTGTGGCACATCGGGTACGTCACCCCGGCAGACCAGTACGCCGGCGTGGAGCAGACCAACGGCCCGGCCACCGACGCGCTCGCGGCCGAGCTCACCACCCCGAAGGTGGCGGGGACGTCTACAGTCGCGGGCGTGAGCTGGCAGCGGTGGTCAGGCGACGGGGGCACCCGGCGGGCACTGGCGCGCACCGATGGCCGGGCCACCGTCGTCGTGGACGGGACCGCGGGGTGGACCGAGCTCGAGACGCTGGCCTGGTCGCTGCACGCGCACAGCTGAAGAGTGGGCTGACGCCGTCAGCCGTCAGCCGGCGTCGGGGAGCGCCTGGGCGGCCGCGGCTAGGCGCGCGCGAGCCCCGTCAAGGTGTCGCTGGCAGATCGCCGCGAGCTCCTCGCCCCGCTCCCAGAGGGCCAGCGACTCTTCCAGCGTCGCGCCACCGGCCTCGAGCCGCTGCACCACGTCCACGAGCTCGCCCCGTGCCGCCTCGTACCCGAGGTCCTCCGTCGCCATGGCCGTCACCCTAGCGGCGCGGTACGTCGGGCTGGCAGCTCGCCGACAGCCAGCCGGACCCGGAGCAGGTCGTCGATGGCGACCTCCGCCTCGTCGCGGACGACCAACCCGTCGGCGCGCTGCACCACGGCATAGCCCCGGGCCAGCGTGGCTGCCGGGGACAGTGCTCGCACCCTCGCCCGGGTGTGCTCCAGCTCGTCGCCCGCCCGGTCCAGCCGGTGGGTCACCGTCCGTCTCGCGCGTTCGGTCAGCTGCCCGATCTCGGCCAACCGCGGCGTGACCAGACCGGCTACCGGGTCAGCGAGCACCGGTCGGCTCCGCAGCGTCTCCAGCCGGCTGCCCTCGCGCGCCACCAGGTCGGTCACGGCTCGGCGCACGCGGTCGAGGGCCTGCCGTACTCCGGCCAGCTCCTCGCGTACGTCGGGGACGACCCGGCGGGCGGCGTCCGTCGGGGTGGAGGCCCGTACGTCGGCCACCAGGTCCAGCAGCGGGGAGTCCTGCTCGTGCCCGATCGCGCTGACCACCGGGGTCAGGCAGGCTGCCACCGCACGGACCATCGCCTCGTCGGAGAAGGGCAGCAGGTCCTCCACCGAACCTCCTCCGCGGGTGATCACGATGACGTCGACAGCTGGATCACGGTCGAGCCGGGCGATCGCGTCGACCACCTCGGCCACCGCGTACACCCCCTGGACGGCGACGTTCTCGACCCGGAAGTCCACGGCGGGCCAGCGCTGCCGGGCATTCTCCAGGACGTCCCGCTCCGCGGCCGACCCGCGGCCGCAGACCAGGCCGACCGTCCGTGGCAGGAAGGGCAGCGCCCGCTTGCGGCCAACCTCGAACAGGCCCTCGGCGGCCAGCACAGCCTTGAGCCGCTCGAGCCGGGCCAGCAGGTCGCCGAGTCCCACCGGTCTGATCTCGGTGGCGGCGAGCGACAGCGTCCCGCGGGTCAGGTAGTAGTCCGGCTTCGCGAACACCACCACCCGGGCACCTTCAACCAGCGGGGGGACGACCGCTTCCAGCACCGCCCGAGGGACCGTCACCGATATCGACACGTCGGCCACCGGGTCGCGCAGCGTGAGGAACGACGTCCCTGCGCCGGGACGTCGGGTCAGCTGGGCCACCTGCCCCTCGACCCACACCCGGCCCAGCCGAGACACCCAGCTGGCGATGTGCTGCGCCAGGGTGCGTACGGGCATCGGCTCCTCGGGCGAGGTCTGGATCGGCATGCCCGCAGCGTAGGCGCCTACCATGGAGCCATGCCTACCCCGCCCGGCGACCCTGCGCCCCGCCGTGTCCTGCTCGCTGCGCCGCGTGGCTACTGCGCCGGCGTCGACCGTGCGGTGATCACCGTCGAGAAGGCGCTGGACCTCTATGGCGCGCCCGTCTACGTACGCAAGCAGATCGTCCACAACCGGCACGTCGTCGAGACCCTCGAGTCCCGTGGTGCGATCTTCGTCGAGGAGACTTCGGACGTCCCCGAGGGCTCCATCGTCGTGTTCTCCGCGCACGGCGTCGCCCCGTCCGTGCACACCGAGGCTGCCAGCCGTGGGCTGCGGACCATCGACGCGACCTGCCCGCTGGTCACCAAGGTGCACCACGAGGCACGACGGTTCGCCGAGGAGGGCTACCAGATCCTGCTCATCGGCCACGAGGGCCACGAAGAGGTCGTGGGTACGTCCGGCGAGGCGCCCGAGCACATCACGCTGGTCGACGGTCCCGACGGAGCCCGTGCGCTTGAGGTTGCCGACCCGACGAAGGTGGCCTGGCTGTCCCAGACCACCCTGTCGGTCGACGAGACAACCGAGACAGTGGACCTGCTGCGCACCCGGTTCCCGCTCCTGCTCGACCCGCCGAGCGATGACATCTGCTATGCCACTCAGAACCGGCAGGAAGCCATCAAGGTGGTCGCCGCGCAGTCCGAGCTCGTGATCGTCGTCGGGTCACGGAACTCCTCGAACTCCGTCCGGCTGGTCGAGGTCGCTCTGTCCGGTGGCGCGATCGCCGCGTACCTCGTGGACTACGCGGATGAGATCCAGGACGGGTGGCTCGACGGCGTCTCGACCGTCGGGGTCACGAGCGGGGCGTCAGTCCCGGAGATCCTCGTCCGTGGCGTGGTCGACTGGCTCGCCGAGCGTGGCTTCACGGACGTGCAGGAGGTCAGCTCGGCGGAGGAGCATCTGCTGTTTGCGCTGCCGCCGGAGCTGCGACGTGACCTGAAGTCGCGAGCCGGCGCCGCTCCCGCCACACCATGAATCCGATGATCACGAACGTCAGGCCAGAGCCGATCCAGAGCATCGGGCCGTAGTCCAGCAGGCCGTTCAGCGCCCCGACCGCCTTGGCGACCAGATCGCCGGCTGTCCCGACGAACTTGTCCGTCATCACCAGGACAGCGAAGACCAGGGGCGGGGCGATCAGTGCGGCGGCCCGGTCCGATCGTCGGACCTGGAACGCCGCGTACGCGCTGGTCGCGATGAACACCACGCCGAACAGCCAGCCGACGCCGCCGCCGGTGAACACGTCGAGCAGCATCCCGACCAACGATCCGGCGAAGACGATCACTGCGACCCCGGGAGCCGTCAGGCCGGGTGCCCCGATAGGTCGCGGGGCTCGCACAGCCGCGGGTCGGGCTGACGGTCGGGCTGACGGTCGGGCTGACGGGCGCGCTGAGCGTGACACTGGCTCGGCTGATGCCAGCGCCTGCTCGGCCAGGGGGGCCACCAGGTCCGGCAAGGGCACGATGGACGGCTGAGCGAGCACCGGGGGCACGGCTGGCAGCGGCGGCGCAGCGAGCACCGGGGGCACGTCAGGCACAGCAGGTGCAGCGGGCTGGCCGGAGTACGGCGGCTGCGGGGGACCCAGGGGTTCCCCTTGGGGCGTCGTCATGCTCACGGAGGACAACGCTACGCCCCGCCGCCGCGGACATCTGCCGACCGGGGCAGTCGGAAGAGCGTGGGCACCGGCTCGGAGTCGACCCCGTAGCGCGGGTCAGCCTCGATCTCGTCGAGGACGACGAGCGCGTCGGTGGCCGAGGCGACCAGCTCGGGAGCCTCCAGCTGGCGCGTGGCGATCTCGATCTGCGGGGGCGTCGCGAGCTCCGCGTCGGTCACCTTCAGCTCGGTGAGCCGACGTGCGGTGACCAGGACGCGGCTCTCCAGCGAGCTGATCGTGTTGTTGTACGCCTTGACCGCACCCTCGATCCCGGTACCCAGCTTGGCCAGGTGGCTCCCCATCGTCGCCAGTCGCCCGTGGAGCTCGCGGCCCAGCTCGTACACCTGCTGGGCGTTCGCCGCGAGAGCCTCCTGGCGCCAGGTGTAGGCGATGGTGCGCAGCATGGCGATGAGGGTCTGCGGGGTGGCGATCACCACGTCGCGCTCGAACGCGAACTCGAAGAGCGAGGGGTCCTGCTCCAGGGCGGCGCTGAGGAACACCTCAGCCGGGACGAACATCACCACGAACTCGGGCGTGGGCTGGAACTGCTCCCAGTAGGACTTCTTGCCCAGCCCGTCGATGTGCTCGCGCAGGTGACGTGCGTGCGCCTTGAGCCTGCTCGTACGCGTCGCGTCGTCCTTCGCCTCCATCGCCTCGAGGTACCCGCTGAAGGCCACCTTCGCGTCGACCACGACGTTCTTGCCCCCCGCCAGGCGTACGACCAGGTCTGGCCGCTTGACCCCGTCGTCTGTCGTGACGCTCGCCTGCTCCGTGAAGTCGCAGTGCTCCACCATGCCGGCGGACTCGACCACCCGCCGCAGTTGCATCTCACCCCAGCGCCCGCGTGCCTGCGGCGCCCGCAAGGCCGTCACCAGCTGCGCAGTCTCGACCCGGAGCTGGTCGGACGTCTGGTTCATCGCACGCACCTGCTCGCGCAGCTCGGTGTACGCCCCCAGCCGGGTCTTCTCCACCTCTGTCAGCTGCACCCGGACCTGCTCCAGGGACTCCGACAGCGGTTTCACCATGTTCTCCACCGCCAGCCGACGCTGGTCGAGCTGGGCTGCGGTCTGCTTCTCGGCCGTGGCCAGTCGCTCGTCCGTAAGTTGCAGCAGGCGGGTGCTCGTCCGGTCCAGCGCCTCCTGGGACAGCAGCCGGAAGCGCTCGGTGAGCTCGACCTGGGCCCGCTGGAGGTCCGCCAGCCGCTCCGCGCCGGCCTGTTGCGCGTACGCCAGCTCGGCATTCAGGCGGGTGACCTCGTGCTCGGCCTGCTCAGCACGCGCGTTCCAGGTGGCCCGCTCAGTCGTCAGTCTCGCGGCGTCGGCCCTGGCGGAGTCGCGCTCGGCCTGGACCCGGCCGTTGCGGCTGCGCGTCGCCGAAGAGCCGGCCAGGGCGCCGACGGCCCCGGCGACGACCAGGCCGAGGAGCAGGAGGATCACGCTCGTCACGTTCATCCTCCGAGTGTGCCTGCGGGGTCCGACAGAACCGGGGAGGCCGCGCCCGGTCGAGTCGCGCTGGCCTAGACTCGCGGCCCGTGAGCCTCTCAATCGG
>JANYIP010000164.1 GCA_025361995.1 Streptomycetales bacterium
GATCTTGAGAGATGTTCCTGCGACACGCCGCCGCGAGGGGACATCTCTCAAGATCAACGCGCCGCGAGGTTGCGTCGAAGCACTGAGACGACGTAGCCGGGGCGTTTAAGGTCGTCCCAGGTGAAGCGCACCATGTCGACCCGGCCGGTCCCGGTGAAGTCGTTGGCGCGGAACCGGTCTTGAAAGAGTGCTTCCGGGCGCTCGTGGGGCTCGCGGCCGTCGGCCTCGGCGATGAGTACGCGCCGTCCCGGACGCTCCCAGGCCAGGTCGCCGTACCCGAGGATGACCCCGTGCGGGCTGCGTACCGGGTACTGGAGATGGTGCGGCGCGAGGCCCGCATCGGTAGCGATCAGCCGGACACGTGTCTCGAGCGGAGACTGAGCGAGCCCGTTTGCAGCGGCTAGATACTTGCGGGCGTTCAGAGCGCCCCGCATGCCGACCAGCCGGGCCTCGACCTGCTCGAGCTCGGCCGGCTTGAGGTGACGCAGGTTCAGCGCGGAGTCGAGCAGCGACACCGCCACGAACCTGCCGGACGTCAGGATGAGATCGGCGAGGGTTCGGACGACGGTCGTCGCCGGGACACCGTCCGCGACAGTGAGGTCGCTCGGGTCGGTGCGCCAGGTGTGCAGACGTACGCCGGGTTGCTGGTGGCGTTCCTGTCCGGGGGCGCGAGCAAGGTGGATGGTGCCGTCGCCGAATGGCAGCCCTTCGAGCCTGTGCACCCGGGCAGCCGTGTCGAGAACCGCGAAGGCATTTGGTCCGTGGACCAGTTGTGCAGCACTGAGGCGAGTCTCGAACGGCATCTCGGCCCACGTCAGCGGGTACGCGGAGGCTCCGACGAGGTAGGTGCCGGCCGCGAGGGCCCGCCAAGCGCGGGTGCCGCAGCGCCGGCTGATACCTCGACGGGTCATCCCGGCCGCGAGGGCTTGCGTCGCTGAGATCACGCCGCCCTGCTTCTCGGCCAGGTCGGTGACGTACTGCTCGGCTGGTTGCATCCCGGCACGTTCGCTCGCGGCGCGGCTGCGCGGAACTGGCAGCCGTACATCTGTGGACAACTTGATGGATCCACAGCCTCTGCCCGCGTTGATCTTGAGAGATGTTCCTTCCAGCCGGCGTGTCGCAGGAACATCTCTCAAGATCAACACGGGGTAACACGGGGGCCGCGGATAGGCTGGGGGGATGGCAGTCGAGTCGGTCTTTCCCAGGCTCGAGGCGCTCCTTCCCCTCGTGCAGAAGCCGATCCAGTACGTCGGCGGCGAGCTCAACGCGCGGACCAAGGACTGGGACGCCTGCGACGTGCGGTGGGCACTGATGTACCCCGACGCGTACGAGGTCGGCCTTCCGAACCAGGGCGTCCAGATCCTGTACGAGGTCCTCAACGAGCAGGCCGGCGTGCTGGCGGAGCGTACGTACAGTGTCTGGCCCGACCTCGAGGCGCTGATGCGCGAGCACGGCGTGCCCCAGTTCACGGTGGACGGCCACCGCCCGGTGAGCGCGTTCGACGTGCTCGGGGTGAGCTTCTCGACCGAGCTCGGGTACACGAACCTGCTCACCGCGCTCGACCTGGCGGGCATCCCGCTGGAGGCGAGGGACCGGACCGACGAGCACCCGATCGTGCTGGTTGGCGGCCACGCGGCGTTCAACCCGGAGCCGATCTCGGACTTCGTCGACGCGGCGATCGTGGGCGACGGAGAGCAGGCAGTGCTCCTGACGAGCCAGCTGATCCGGGCCTGGAAGAACGAGGGTCGCCCTGGCGGGCGCGAGGGCCTGCTGCTCAGCCTGGCCAAGACGGGCGGGGTGTACGTACCCGCCTTCTACGACGTCGACTACCTGCCCGACGGACGCATCCAGCGGGTTGCCCCGAACCGACCCGGCGTCCCGTGGCGGGTGAGCAAGCACACGGTGATGGACCTCGACGAGTGGCCGTACCCGAAGACGCCGCTGGTCCCGCTGGCCGAGACGGTGCACGAGCGGATGAGCGTCGAGATCTTCCGCGGCTGCACCCGCGGCTGCCGCTTCTGCCAGGCGGGGATGATCACCCGCCCGGTTCGCGAGCGGTCGATCACCGGGATCGCGGCGATGGTCGAGCAGGGGCTGGCGGCCACCGGCTTCGAAGAGGTCGGGCTGCTCTCGCTGTCGAGCGCGGACCACTCCGAGATCGCCGAGGTGGCCAAGGGCCTGGCCGACCGGTACGAAGGGACGAACACCGGCCTTTCGCTCCCGTCGACGCGGGTCGACGCCTTCAACATCGACCTGGCCAACGAGCTGTCCCGCAACGGCCGCCGGTCAGGCCTCACCTTCGCGCCCGAGGGCGGCAGCGAGCGTATCCGCAAGGTGATCAACAAGATGGTCACCGAGCAGGACCTGATCAACACCGTGACGGCCGCGTACGGCGCGGGCTGGCGCCAGGTGAAGCTCTACTTCATGTGCGGGCTCCCCACCGAGACTGACGAGGACGTGCTGCAGATCGCGCAGCTCGCCCGCGAGGTGATCCGGACCGGGCGCAAGGTCACCGGCACGCGTGACATCCGCTGCACTGTGTCGATCGGCGGCTTCGTCCCCAAGCCGCACACGCCGTTCCAGTGGGCGGCCCAGCTCGACCACGAGAGCACCGATGCCCGTCTCGCCAAGCTCCGGGACGCGATCCGCGGCGACCGTGAGGTCGGCAAGTCGATCGGCTTCCGCTACCACGACGGCCGGCCGGGCATCGTCGAGGGACTCCTCTCGCGCGGCGACCGCCGGATCGGCAAGGTCATCCGCGCGGTGTGGGCGAACGGCGGCCGGTTCGACGGGTGGAGCGAGCACTTCTCGTTCGACCGCTGGATGGCGGCGGCCGAGGTCGGCCTGGCCGGCACCGGCGTCGACGTCGACTGGTACACCACGCGCGAGCGCGAGTACGCCGAGGTGCTCCCGTGGGACCACATCGACAGCGGCCTGGACAAGGACTGGCTCTGGGAGGACTGGCAGGACTCGGTCGGCGGCGGCGAGGTCGAGGACTGCCGCTGGACGCCGTGCTACGACTGCGGCGTCTGCCCGCAGCTGGACACCGAGATCCAGATCGGCCCGACCGGGGTCACGATGCTGCCTCTGACGGTCGTGTCCAGCCCAGTGCTGGCGCGATGACGCGGCTCGAGGACCTTTTCGCCGACCCGTGGTTCCCGTTCACCGGCGCCTTCGCAGTCAAGCCGCTGGAGCCGCCGGTGATCCCCGAGCCGGCCCGGTCGGGGGAGACGCCCGACGACTGCGGCGGGTGCAAGCGGCAGGACGGCGACTTCGTCTGGTCCAACCGGGACTGGGCGCTGCAGGCGGACCGGGAGGCCTCGTTCCCCGGCATCGTGCTCCTGGTGACGCGAGGTCACTACGACTCGTTCGCCGACCTGCCGGAGCGGCTGCTCGCCGAGCTTGGCCCGATGACGGCGCGGGTGGAGCGTGCGGTGCTGTCGCTGGGCGACGTGGCGCGGGTGCACGTGCTGCGCTGGGGTGACGGGAGCGGGCACTTCCACCTCTGGTTCATGCCGAGACCGCTCGGGGCGATGCAGCTGCGCGGCTCGATGTTCCCGATGTGGCTGGACCTGCTCGACCCGTTGCCGGCGAGCGAGCTCGACCCCGCGCTGGAGCAGATCGCCGCAGCCATGCGAGCCGGCGACTGAGATGGCGCGCACCCCCGAAGGTCCGCCCCCGCCCCCCGCCGTTCAACGGCTGCGGCTCCGGTACGCCAAGCGCGGCCGGCTGCGGTTCTCCTCGCACCGCGACTTCCAGCGGGCCTTCGAGCGCGCGCTGCGCCGGGCGGACGTACCGATGGCGTACAGCGCCGGGTTCTCCCCGCACCCCAAGGTCTCGTACGCGAACGCCGCGGCGACCGGGGTGGCGAGCGAGGCCGAGTACGTGGAGATCGCGGTGGCAAGGCGCTGCGACCCCGAGCTGGTCCGTGCGGCCCTGGACGCCTCGCTGCCGCCTGGGCTCGACGTGATCGAGGTGGTCGAAGCAGGCCCGGGCTCGCTCGTCGACCGGCTGGAGGCCTCGGTGTACGAGATCCGGCTGTCCGGCGTCGACCTGTCCACCGCCCGGGCCGCGGTCATCGCCTTCCTCGAGCAGCCGGAGGTCATGGTCGAGCGCATGACCAAGAACGGGCTGCGCTCGTTCGACGCCAGGGCTGCGGTGGTGGCCCTGCGCGCCACGCCCGAGGAGGCTGGACTGAGCGTGGAATCGGTCGATCCGGCTCCATGTGCGATACTGCGACTGGTCGTTCGGCACACAATGCCGGCCGTCCGTCCCGACGATGTCCTCGTGGCGCTGCGTCGGGTGGCCGACCTCGCGCCGCCGGTCCCACCTTCGGTGACCCGGCTGGCGCAGGGGCCGCTCGACACCGCAACGGACGATGTCGCCGACCCATTGGTTCCGGACAGACCTTGAACGTGTCGGCCCGGCGCCCCCCGAGTTTCGGTCCGTCCCCCCGGGCGGCCCGTACCAGACCAAGTGCTCCCGTGCGGCGCCGATCAGGCGCCCGGAGGCCGGAGTAGGACCAGTACATGCTCGAGGACACACCGACCGACAGCACCAGCTCAGACAGCACCAGCTCAGACAGCACTGACGGCACAGACACCGCAGGTGCGCCGGCCCCGGGCGGCGGTTCGGCCGCCCCGCGCCGCCGGCGGGCAGCGTCCCGGCCCGCGGGACCGCCGGCCGCAGTCCCGGCCGCGACCGAGGCCGCACCCGCACCCGCCGCTTCCGCAGAACCTACGGCACCGGCTGAGTCGGCTGCGCCAGCCCGTCGACGTACGCGCAAGGCCGCCGCACCCGCCGCCGCACCCGCCGCCGCACCCCCCGTCGCGGCAGACGTTCTGGTCGCTGGGACGACCGATGTGTCTGCAGCGATCGAGGGGGAGGGGCAGGTAGGGGAGGACGAAGGGGCCGCGCCGCGGCGGCGGAGCCGCAAGGCGACCGCCCCGGTATTCAGCGCCCCCGCCGAGCCGACGTTCGCCGTTGTCGACGAGCTCCCGGTGTCCCGGGCCGCGCTGCTCTTCCAGGCACCCGCTGACGCGCCGGTCTCCGACCTCATCGACGAAGACGACGAAGTCGACGAGGACGACGAAGAGATCGACGGCACGGCCGCGCAGCGACCTGGGGGCGAGCCGGACGTCGACGATGACACCGAGGGATCTGCCGACTCTGCCGACGCCGACGAGTCTGAGGGCACGATCGGCGCGGACGGGGTACGTCGCAAGCGGCGCCGCCGCGGAGGTCGTGGTCGCCGGCGCCGTCCCGCGGACGGCGCTGAGGGTGCCGAGGGGACTGATGGTTCCGAGGGCGGCCATAGCGACGACTCCCGGCGCTCGGACGAGTCCCACGAGGAGTCCAAGGACGTCTCCGGCGACGGGACGGACGCCCCCGGCGCCGAGACCGAGACCGGCGACGACGGCGAGCCGCAGGCCGCGGGGACGAGGCGCCGCCGGCGCCGTCGTCGTGGCGGCTCGGGTGATGGCGACGCTGCGGAGGATTCGGACGGCACCGTCGTCCACGTACGAGAGCCCAGAGAGCCTCGGGAGCAGCGCAGCCGCTCCTCCCGCGGATCGGGTGACGAGGTCACCGCAGTGCGCGGGTCGACCCGGCTCGAGGCCAAAAAGCAGCGCCGCCGTGAAGGCCGCGACGCAGGCCGGCGCCGTCCCCCGATCCTGTCGGAGGCCGAGTTCCTGTCCCGCCGCGAAGCGGTCAACCGGGTCATGGTCATCCGGCAGCGGGGCGACCTGACCCAGATCGCCGTGCTGGAGGACGACGTCCTCGTGGAGCACTACGTCGCCAGCGCGTCCTCCTCGACGATGCAGGGCAACGTCTACCTCGGGAAGGTCCAGAACGTCCTGCCGAGCATGGAGGCAGCGTTCATCGACATCGGCCGCGGCCGCAACGCGGTGCTCTACGCCGGCGAGGTCAACTGGGACGCCGCAGCCCTCGACGGGCAGCCGCGTCGCATCGAGCACGTCATGAAGTCCGGCGACTCCATCCTGGCCCAGGTCACCAAGGACCCGTTGGGCCACAAGGGTTCCCGGCTGACGAGCAACATCAGCCTGGCCGGCCGCTTCCTGGTGTACGTACCGGACGGCTCGATGAGCGGGATCAGCCGCAAGCTGCCGGACACCGAGCGCAGCCGGCTCAAGGCGATCCTCAAGAACGTCGTGCCGGAGGACGCGGGCGTGATCGTGCGGACCGCCGCCGAGGGTGCGACCGAGGAGCAGCTGACCCACGACGTCCAGCGGCTGCAGGCGCAGTGGGAGGACATCGAGAAGAAGGCCAAGACGGCCTCGGCGCCGAGCCTGCTCTACGGCGAGCCCGACCTGACCGTCCGCGTCGTCCGCGACCTCTTCAACGAGGACTTCGACAAGCTCGTGGTCTCCGGCGACGACGCCTGGGACGTCGTGCAGGCGTACGTCATGCACGT
>JANYIP010000140.1 GCA_025361995.1 Streptomycetales bacterium
CCGGAGTTGAAGTCCTTGAAGTACAGAACCTCCTTGTCCCCGCCGGCGTAGGTCACCTCGAGGAACTGGTTGTCCTCGGTCTCGGTGTACATCGCCTCGACCGTGCGCTGGATCATGGCCGCGACCGCTGCCTCTTTGGACCCGTTCTCCGCGACGTCGTCGGCGTGTAGGGGCAGTTCGGCGGTGAGGTACTTCTGGAAGATGTCGCGGGCTGCCTCGGCGTCCGGGCGCTCGATCTTGATCTTCACGTCGAGCCGGCCGGGCCGCAGGATCGCCGGGTCGATCATGTCTTCGCGGTTGGACGCGCCGATGACCAGCACGTTCTCGAGGCTCTCGACGCCGTCGATCTCGCTCAGCAGCTGCGGGACGATGGTGTTCTCGACGTCCGAGGACACCCCCGACCCACGGGTACGGAAGAGCGAGTCCATCTCGTCGAAGAAGACGATGACTGGCGTGCCCTCGGAGGCCTTCTCCCGGGCCCGCTGGAAGACGAGCCGGATGTGCCGCTCGGTCTCGCCAACGTACTTGTTCAGCAGCTCAGGACCCTTGATGTTGAGGAAGTACGACCGCCCGGCCTCGCTGCCGGTGCGCTCGGCGACCTTCTTGGCGAGGGAGTTGGCGACGGCCTTGGCGATCAGCGTCTTGCCGCAGCCGGGCGGGCCATAGAGCAGGATCCCCTTCGGCGGCTTGAGCTGGTGCTCCTTGAAGAGCTCGGGGTGCAGGTACGGCAGCTCGACGGCGTCGCGGATGGACTCGATCTGCGACGCCAGGCCGCCGATGTCGGAGTAGTCGATGTCCGGCACCTCTTCGAGGACGAGCTCCTCGACCTCGGACTTCGGGATCCGCTCGTACACGTACCCGGAGCGGGTCTCCAGCAGTAGCGAGTCGCCGGCGCGCAGCGGGGTGTCGTCCAAGGTGGCGGCGAGGCGCACGATGCGCTCCTCGTCGGTGTGGCCGAGGACGAGGGCGCGCTCACCGTCCTCGAGGATCTCCTTGAGCATGACGACCTCGCCGACACGCTCGAAGTCCATCGCGCGTATGACGTTCGTGGCCTCGTTGAGCATGACTTCCTGGCCACGGCGCAGGTCGCCGACCGCGATCTCGGGGCTGATGGCGACCCGCAGCTTACGGCCGCCGGTGAAGATGTCGACGGTGTCGTCGTCGTGCCGCTGGAGGAAGACGCCGAAGCCGGACGGCGGTTGCGCCAGCCGGTCGATCTCCTCTTTCAAGGCGAGGATCTGGTCGCGCGCTTCCCGCAGCGTGCCGGCGAGCCGGTCGTTGCGGGCGGTCGCGGCAAACAGCTCGGCTTCCTTGGCCGCGAGCCGCTCCTCGAGGGCGTGCAGCCTCGCGAGTCTGGTGTCGTCGTCGTACGGCGCCATCGTGCCCACCTCCCGACGGATGCGGTCGAACTCGACCCTACCCGCGTCGCGACGGATCGCGACCTCGAGGACCGACCCGCGTGTCCGCGCCGGTCGTCGTTCGGGAGAGCTGGTGCCGCGAACGGTGCGGCACGTGCTCCCCCGCTGACAAACAGGTGCATCGGCAGACCGAGGGCCCCGCCCAAGCATTCGGCAACCACGACTCAGGACCGACTCAGGACCGACTCAGGGCAGGGCGACGAGGGTGTCGCCGGCCTTGCGCCACGCGAGGGTGACCGTCCGGTCCGGGCAGCAGCGCGGCACGTCGCTGCGTGAGTAGCCCGCCGCGCTGATCTCGATCCCGTCCGTCGTGCTGATCAGGGCGCTCACCTGGAGTTCCTGGCTGCTCGGCACGAGGGTCTGGACGACGCGAGCCGCCGAGCCGCCACCCGCCACGACGAACACCGCGGACGGCGGGCTGCCTGCGCCGGAGTCGCAGCGGGCGACGACCACGGTGTACGGGTGCTCGAGCTGGACGGCGAGCCGCTGGAGAACCAGGACGCCGATCGTTGCGGGGCAGCCGAGCCATGCATGCAGGACCGCTCCGGGCACCAGTGCAGGCGACCCGCTCGGCGGGAGCGTCCCGGGCCCGCCAGACCCGCCAGACCCGGTGCCGGACGGCGCGCTGGCGCAGCCTGACAGTGCGCCGATGCCCGCAGCCACGACGAGTACGGCCGCC
Source organism: Streptomycetales bacterium (assembly GCA_025361995.1). Lineage (GTDB taxonomy): Bacteria > Actinomycetota > Actinomycetes > Prado026 > Prado026 > JANYIP01. Next base: position 2,098 of record JANYIP010000140.1, read on the forward strand.
GAGACAGCCCGACCAGCCCGACCAGCCCGGCCATCGGCGGAGGGGAGGTGTGGGCGCGAAGGCAGGACGCGACCGTGGACGGGGGAAGGAGGACTCACGGGGCCCCAACGGGACGTAACGGGCGGATCGGACACGCCGAGCGTATCCCCGGCCTCCGCCGCTCCCCCGCAGCCTCAGGGCGTGTCGGTGACCTCGGGCGTGTCGGGGGGGCTAGTACCCGCGAGGTCAGTACTCGCCGCCTTGGCCGGCCGTCGGCGACGAACGGGCGGCGCGACCCCGTCGGCGAGCCGTCGAGACCGTACGAGGAAGCCGGTGTGGCCGATCATGCGGTGCTCGGGCCGGACGGCCAGGCCCTCGACGTGCCAGCCGCGGACCATCGACTCCCAGGCCTCGGGTTCGGTGAAGTTGCCGTGCGCCCGCAGGTCCTCGACAGTCCGGGAGAGCTGGGTGGTGGTGGCGACGTACGCCATGATCACCCCGCCCGGCGACAGTGCGGCCGCGGCCGCGTCGAGGCACTCCCACGGCGCGAGCATGTCGAGCACGACCCGGTCGACACCAGTCTCGCGCAGCTCGTCCTGCAGGTCACCCACGGACAGCCGCCAGGCGGGGTGCGGGCCGCCGAAGAATGTCTCGACGTTGGTCGTGGCGATCTCGGCGAAGTCGGCGCGGCGCTCGTACGAGTACACCGCACCCGCGTCACCGACCGCTCGGAGCAGTGCACATGTCAACGCACCCGAGCCCACCCCCGCCTCGACGACCCGGGCCCCGGGATAGATGTCGGCCATGGTGATGATCTGGCCCGCGTCCTTGGGGTACACGACTGCAGCACCACGCGGCATCGACAGGACGAAGTCGGCATAGAGCGGCCTGACCGCGAGGTACGCGACCCCGCCGGTACTCCGGACGACCACGCCCTCGTCGGACCCGATGAGGTCGTCGTGGGCGATCGCACCTTTGTGGGTGTGGAACTCCCTGCTGTCGGCGAGGGTGACCGTGTGCAGCCGACCCTTCGGGTCGGTGAGCTGGACACGGTCGCCGACGCGCAGCGGGCCTCGGCGCAACGAGGCGCCGGTGGGTTCGGTCATGGGCGGCAGGCTACCCAGGCCCGACGGCGCGACTCAGAGGGCGGCGGTTCAGACATCGGGGCTCAGACATCGGAGAAGAGCCGGTCCACGTCGGCGGCGGCGAGCACGCCAAGGACCCGACCGGTCTCGTCGACGGCGAGGTACTCGCTGGCCGGCATCCGGCGCAGGGCGTCCAGGAGAGCCTCGCCGGTCAGGTCGGGGCGTAGCACCAGCTCGGGGACGATCGGCCGCGCGACGTCGTTCACGGGTATCCACGGACGGCGCTCGACCGGCGTGGCAGCCACGGCCGCCTCGCTGACCAGCCCGGTCGGGTGCCCGGCGGTGTCGGTGACGACCAGGGCTCCCGCACGCGCTTCGGTCAGTTGGCGCAGCGCCTCGGCGAGCGGGGTGGCCGCAGTGACCAGGAGTGCTGGGCGCAGCATCCCGCGCAGGGCGAGCAGCGGCAGCCGGGCTCGTACCTTGGCCGCGCGCAGGGACTGGGTGGACCCGTTCCACAGGAAGAAGGCGATCACCGCGGCCCACACCACCAAGAGCGAGTTCGGGGCGGTCCCCTGGTACGCCCCGAGCAGGAACGGTGTGGCGGCGGTGAGCGCGGCAACGACGCGGCCGGCCCAGCCGGCGACGACCTGGCCGGTCAGCTCGCGCCCGGTGACCCGCCACACCACTGCAGCGAGCATGCTCCCCCCGTCCAGCGGCAGCCCCGGCAGCAGGTTGTAGATGCCGACGATGACGTTGGACAGGGTGAGCTGGTACAGGATCAGGTGGACCAGTCCGTCGGAGGCGACGTTCTGCATGCCGACCCAGCCGAGCGCCGCGATGACGAGCGTGGCCGCGGGTCCGGCGCCGGAGATCGCGAAGTCGCGCCCCGGGGTGTCGGGCTTGCGATCCAGCGCGGTTGCCCCGCCCAGCATCGACAGGGAGACCGAGCGCACGGGCAGCGCGAACGCCCGCGCTACCGCCGCGTGCGCCAGCTCGTGCACGAGGATCGACAGGTAGAGGAGGAGGGCGAAGCCGCCGGCGAGCAGATAGGCCTGGGACCCCAGCGACGGGTCGACGTCCTGCAGCCTTGGCAGGAAGCCGAAGGCGACCAGGGCCCCGGTCAGGAAGAGCGACACGTCGGCGTAGATCGGGATGCCGAGGAACCGCCCGATCCTGATACCGGACCCCCGCGCGTCAGCCATCAGCGATCGTCTCCCACCCCAGGAGCGTACGGGAGCAGCGCAGCCGTGCGCCGACGCTGTCGGACCGCTCGCCTAGAGTCGCGGCCATGAGTACCACCGAGCTCCCCGCCCAGCAGGCACCCCCTGTCGAGGAGGCACCGCCCGTCGAGGAGGCACCGCCGGTCGCGTCGCTGTCGCCGAGCCGAGCCTCGGACTTCATGGCCTGCCCGCTGCTCTACCGCTTCCGGGTCATCGACCGGATCCCCGAGGCGCCGAGCCCGGCAGCCACCCGCGGCACCGTGGTGCACGCCGTGCTCGAGCGACTCTTCGACCTCCCAGCGGCGGAGCGGACGTTCGGCGCGGCCTCCGCACTGGTGCAGCCGGAGTGGGAGCGGTTGCTCGAGCTGGAGCCTGAGCTGGCGGCACTGCTCGACCCTGACCTCGCCGAGGGGCTCCCGGAGTTCCTCGCGGGGGCCGACGGCCTCCTCCAGACGTACTTCGGGCTCGAGGACCCGCAGCGGCTCGAGCCGGCCGAGCGCGAGCTCCGCGTCGAGGTCGAGCTCGAATCGGGGTTGGTCCTGCGCGGGTTCGTGGACCGCCTGGACGTGGCGCCCTCCGGTGACATGCGGGTGGTCGACTACAAGACCGGCCGAGCCCCGGGAGTGGGCTTCGAGGCCAAAGCCATGTTCCAGATGCGCTTCTACGCGCTGGTTCTGTGGCGGGCGTACGGCCGGGTGCCGCGCCTGCTGCAGCTGCTCTACCTGGGCAGCGGCGAGGTCCTGCGGTACGCCCCGGACGAGGCGGACCTGCGGGCCACCGAGGTCAAGGTCAAGGCGTTGTGGGAAGCAATCGCGCGGGCCACCGAGAGCGGTGACTGGCGGCCGAACCCGTCCAGGCTGTGCGACTGGTGCGACCACAAGAGCCGCTGCCCCGAGTGGGGTGGGGTCCTGCCCCCGCTGCCGCCACCGGTGCACGAGCCAGTGGGCATCGCCGCTCTCGGGGTTGATCAAGGGTCCGGCCCGGGGAAACCCTGAGGCACCGCGCCGGTGGCATTGCCTAGGCTCCGTACATGGCCGATACCGCTGCACGTGCTGACCACCTCTCCAAGGTCTACGGGGACGCAGCCACCCGGGTGGTCGCGCTCGACGACGTGAGCGTCTCGCTCGACCGTGGCCGCTTCACCGCGATCATGGGCCCGTCCGGCTCGGGCAAGTCCACCTTGATGCACTGTCTGGCGGGCCTCGACGGGGCGACGAGCGGCGCGGTGTACATCGGCGACACAGACCTGACTCGCCTGAAGGACAAGGAGCTGACCCGGCTGCGGCGCGACCAGGTCGGGTTCATCTTCCAGGCCTTCAACCTGCTCCCCACCCTGACCGCTCTGGAGAACATCACCCTGCCGATGGACATCGCCGGTCGACGGCCGGACCAGAAGTGGTTGGACACCGTCATCGACACGATCGGTCTGCGGGACCGGTTGGGGCACCGCCCGAGCGAGCTCTCCGGTGGCCAGCAACAACGGGTCGCCTGCGCACGCGCGCTGGCCTCGCAGCCGCAGGTCATCTTCGCGGACGAGCCCACCGGCAACCTGGACTCGCGGGCCGGCTCGCAGGTCCTCGGCTTCCTGCGGGACTCGGTCCGCGACCTCGGCCAGACCGTCGTCATGGTGACGCACGACGCGAATGCCGCGTCGTACGCGGACCGGGTGGTCTTCCTCGGCGACGGGCGGATCGTGGATGACATGGCGGACCCGACGGCCGACCTGGTGTTCGACCGGATGCGGCGGCTCGACGCGGCCGGCGGGGCGGCCTGACCATGCTGCGTGCCACCCTGCGCAGCCTCCTCGCGCACAAGCTGAGGCTCGTCCTCACCGCGGTCTCGGTCGTCCTCGGCGTCGCCTTCGTCTCGGGCAGCCTGGTCTTCACCGACACTCTCAAGCAGACCTTCAACGACCTCTTCACCCAGACCACACCCGATGTTGTCGTCACGCCGCAGACAGCGTTCACCGACAACAGCGGGACGGGCGGCACCGCGACCATCAGCGCGGCGAGGCTGACCACGGTCACGGGGGTACAGGGCGTGCTGCGGGCCGAGGGCGGGGTGTTCCAGAACGGGGTCCAGATCGTCGGCAAGGACGGCAAGATCATCGGGACAACGGGGGCGCCGTCCTTCGGCAGCAACTGGTCCGGCGACCGCGACCTCTCCCCCTTCCGGCTCACCGACGGCCGCGGCCCGGAGCACTCCGGCGAGGTCGCGATCGAC
>JANYIP010000170.1 GCA_025361995.1 Streptomycetales bacterium
CGAAGGAGATCACCGGCGCGGTCGAGGCGATCCTGCGTCCGCTCCAGCCGGAGGCCTAGACTCTCGCCCAACCAGCGACGTCAGACCGAGGAGCCTTGCCGTGAGCAGCAGCGACCACTCCGATGTTCCCTTCTGGGGCCCCGACTTCGGTGCCCTCCAGCACGAGGACCCGGAGATCGCGGCGGTGATCCTGGGTGAGCTCGACCGCCTGCGCGGCGGGCTGCAGCTCATCGCGAGCGAGAACTTCACGTCTCCTGCGGTGCTCGCGGCGGTCGGCTCCACGCTGTCGAACAAGTACGCAGAGGGCTACCCGGGCAAGCGCTACTACGGCGGCTGCTCCGAGGTCGACAAGGCCGAGCTGATCGGCATCGAGCGGGCCAAGACGTTGTTCGGCGCTGACCACGCCAACCTCCAGCCGCACTCCGGGGCCAGCGCCAACATCGCTGCCTACGGCGCGTTCGTGAAGCCGGGCGAGACGGTGCTCGCCATGAGCCTGCCGCACGGTGGACACCTCACCCACGGCTCCAAGGTCAACTTCTCGGGCAAGTGGTTCACCATCGTGTCGTACGGGGTGAACAAGGAGACCGAGCTGATCGACTACGACGAGGTGCGTGACCTCGCGATCGAGCACCGGCCCAAGATGATCATCTGCGGGGCCACCGCCTACCCCCGGCTCATCGACTTCGTCGCGTTCCGGGCCATCGCCGACGAGGTCGGCGCGATCTTGATGGTGGACGCCGCGCACTTCATCGGCCTGGTGGCCGGCAAGGCGATCCCGAGCCCGGTGCCCCATGCGGACGTCGTCTGCTTCACGACGCACAAGGTCCTGCGCGGTCCGCGCGGCGGCATGATCGTTTGCAAGGCCGAGCACGCGGCGGCCATCGACAAAGCAGTCTTCCCGATGATGCAGGGAGGCCCGCTGATGCACGCCGTCGCGGCCAAGGCGGTGGCGCTGAAGGAGGCGTCCACCCCCGCGTACCAGACGTACGCCCGCCAGGTCATCGCCAACGCACAGGCGCTCGCCGAAGGGCTGGCGGCTGAGGGGATGCGCCCGGTCTCCGGCGGTACGGACACCCACCTCGCCCTCATCGACCTGCAGGGCATCGGGGTCAACGGGGCGGACGCTGAGGTGCGCTGCGACGCCGCGCGGATCACCTTGAACAAGAACTCGATCCCGTACGACCCGCAGCCCCCCTCGGTCGGGTCGGGCATCCGGGTCGGGACGCCGGCGGTGACCACCCAGGGGATGACCGAGACCGATATGAAAGAAATCGCCGGGCTCATCGGCCGTGCGGTGCGCGACGCGGACGGTGGAGCCGCCGCCGAGATCCGAGCGGGTGTCGGCGCCCTGGTCGGCGCCCACCCCGCCTATCCCCGTCCGTAGCCGCGCAGCCACGACACCGCGGAGCGGCAGAAGCGAGGTCGGGTGCGCGAGTACCTGCTGACGATGCTGGTCGCGGCGACCATCACGTACCTCGCCGTCGGCATCGTCCGCGCTGTGGCCGTCCGGTTCGGGATCATGGCCGAGATCCGGGACCGCGACGTCCACGACACCCCGATCCCGCGCCTCGGCGGCGTGGGCATGCTGCTGGGGCTGTTCGGAGGGTTCGCGGTCGCGGCCCAGCTGCCGCTGCTCCGCCAGATCTTCGACTCGGGCAACGAGATCCGGGGGGTGCTCACCGGCGCCGTCGTCATCTGCCTGCTGGGGGCGATCGACGACATCTGGGGCCTGGACGCGATCACCAAGCTGGCCGGCCAGACCCTGGCTGCCGGCCTGATGGCGCTGCAGGGCGTGCAGCTCCTCTGGCTCCCCTGGTGGAAGACCACGATCGTCCTCGACTCGACGTCGGGGACCTTGATCACAGTGCTTGCCGTCGTGGTCACCGTGAACGCGGTGAACTTCGTGGACGGCCTCGACGGGCTGTCGGCTGGCCTGGTCGGTATCGCGGCCAGCGCGTTCTTCGTCTTCTCGTACATCGTGTCCGTTCAGCAGTCGATCGACCGGGCCGCGACGCCGACGCTGATCTCGGTCGTCCTGGTGGGGATGTGCCTGGGCTTCCTGGTTCACAACTTCAGCCCGGCCAGGATCTTCATGGGGGACTCGGGGTCGATGCTCATCGGCTTGCTGCTGGCGTCGTCGACGATCACGCTGACCGGCGGGGTGAGTTTCGGGGTGCTCGGCAGCGCCGACCTCTTCCCGACCCTGCTCCCGCTGCTGCTGCCCTTCGCGGTGCTCGCGGTGCCCTTCGCGGACCTGCTGCTCGCGGTGGTACGGCGGACCCGGGCCCGTCGCTCACCGTTCGCCCCGGACAAGCAGCACCTCCACCACCGGCTCCTCGAGATCGGGCACTCGCACCGTCGGGCGGTCCTGATCATGTACGGCTGGACGGCGCTGATCGCGTACGGGGCGGTGGGGTTCGCCCGCCTGCCCACGGTCCTGGCGATCGCCGTCGTCGCGGTCGGCGTGGTGGGCCTCGTGGTGCTCGTCGGGTGGCCTCGGCGGCATCAGAAGGTGCCCGCCTGAAGCATCGCTTTGCTGCCGCCCCGGGTGGGGTGGAAGGATGACAGCCGTGTACAGTCCACCTGCAAATGCTGGACCTGACACCACGCTCGGTGGTCACCCGACCCCGAGCGATTTCGACACGGCGACCAGTCTTCACACAGCAGTCCGCACAAGGACGTGTGGCTGCCCGGCGAGCAGAGGGGGCTCTGATGCTGATGCTCTCCAACCGAGCCGGCTCGACCGCTCGTGCTGCCTGCGAAGCCCGTGAAGCCCGTGAAGCCGCTGCCGTCCGCCGCGGTGTTCCTCGGGCTGGGGACAGCCGTGGCCGGCTGTGTCGCAGTGGGGGTGTTCGCCGGGATCTTCCTGGACGGTCGCGCACATACCTCGCCGCTGTTCCTGGTGGTCGGGCTGGTGCTGGGAGTCGCTGCAGCGGTGGCCACGGTCGTCACGCAGGTGCGCAGGTTCCTGTGATGAATTATGCGATGATCGCCGACTTGTTCGAGAAGGCGGCGTAGCCGCCATGCTCGCTGATCTCCAGGTGGGCGCGCTCACTCGCGTGCTGAGGCCCACGATGCTCGTCGCCATCGTCTTCGGTGTCGTTGGCGTCGTCATCGCTGCGCTGCTGAACGCACCGCTGGCAGCGCTGGGCATCGCCGGGGGCCTGGGTCTGGCGATCCTCAACCTGCGCATGCTCGGCGCCGGCGTGGTCAAGGTGGCGACCGACGGGCAGCAGGATAACAAGGTCGTCAGGCGCATCCTTCGCACCCGGAGCGCGCTTCGCCTGGTCGTCCTGACCCTGCTCGCGGTGGGCGCCATGCTCGTCTCCCCGCCGCTCGGCATCGGTCTGGTGGTCGGCCTAGTCATCTTCCAGATCGCCTTCGTGGTGAACGCGGGCCGAGCGATCCTGCGGGAGGGGATCTCATGAAGGCCGACACACAGATCACGGTTGGCGACCACGCCGCCACCGCTCACGTGTTCGGGCTCACCTTGAGCCTGGACGTCATCTGGGTCACCCTGTTTGCTGCGGCGATCGTCCTTACGCTGGTGTTCACGGTTCGCAAGAACGTGACAGCCGGGGTGCCAGGGAAGCTTCAGCTCTTCTGGGAGACCCTGTTCGAGCAGGTCAACGAGCTGATCGACTCGGC
>JANYIP010000209.1 GCA_025361995.1 Streptomycetales bacterium
GGCGGTGATCCGCTGGCCCTGCGCCCCGGTGACCCTGGCTGAGTCCCCCGTGCTCAGGAGTCCGGCTCCCTCGAGCTCGACGGCGCCCCGGGCCACGTACAGATGGGTGTACGGAGCGGTCGGCAGCTCGAAGGACTCCCCCGGCGCCAAGCGGGCCACCGACAGGGCCGCGTCGCGCTGGTGGATCCGGATCGCGCGTACGTCGGCATGCTCTGGCCGCCCGGAGGCGACGACGACCAGGCCGCCGCGGGCGAGCTCCTCGCCGACATCCAGCTGCTCGTACCCGGGGGCGATCCGCGCTTCGTCCGGCAGCACCCACATCTGCACGAGGTGCACATTCTCGCCCCCGCGGGCGCCGTGCACCGGCGTGTCGTCCGGCGATGAGCCGGTCAGCCGCCACGCGTCGTTCTTCTCGCTGTGCAGGATCCCGGTGCCCGCGCTCATCCGCTGCGCGAGGCCCGGGTAGATGATCCCGTTGTGCCCCTGCGAGTCCTGGTGCACGAGCGCGCCCCCGAGGACCCAGGTGACGATCTCCATGTCCCGGTGCGGGTGCGTCTCGAAGCCGGTGCCCGGCGCGACCACGTCGTCGTTCGACACCAGCAGCAGGCCGAAGTGCGTGTTCGCCGGGTCGTAGTGCTGCCCGAACGAGAAGCTGTGGTGGGAGTCGAGCCAGCCCAGGTCGGTCGCGAAGCGGTCAGCGGCGGGCCGTACGTCGTACGTCGTGGTCATCGCGATCTCCTCGTCCATGCCAGCAGGTCCTCGACCTCTAACGTGTTGACCACCGTCTCGGATTCCACCCCGCAGGCCTGCGCCCGCGCGCACCCGTACGGCTGCCAGTCCAGCTGGCCGGGCGCATGGGCGTCGGTGTCCACCGAGAACCGGCACCCCGTCTCCACCGCCAGCCGCAGCAACCTCGTCGGCGGGTCCAGCCGTTCGGGCCGGGAGTTGATCTCGACGGCCACCTCGAACTGCCGGCAGGCCTCGAAGACCAGCTCGGCGTCGAACTCCGACTCGGGCCGGTTCCGGCCCCCGGACACCAGCCGGCCGGTGCAGTGCCCGAGGACGTCGACGTGCGGGTTGGCCACGGCCACGACCATCCGACGGGTCATGTCCGCGGCTGCCATCCGCAGCTTGGAGTGCACCGACGCGACGACGACGTCGAGCTGGGCCAACAGCTCAGGCTCCTGGTCGAGACTCCCGTCGTCCAGGATGTCGACCTCGATGCCGGTCAGGATCCGGAACGGTGCCAGCTCGACGTTCAGGTCGGCCACGATCGCGAGCTGCCGGCGCAACCGCTCTGGAGTGAGCCCGTTCGCCACCGTCAGCCGCGGCGAGTGGTCGGTCAACGCGATGTACGCATGGCCGAGGGCGCGGGCCGTCTCGGCCATCTCGCGGGTCGGCGAGCCCCCGTCCGACCAGTCGGAGTGGGTGTGCAGGTCACCGCGGAGCAACGCCCGCAGCTCGGCGCCGCCGTCGACGACCGGCCCTGCGGCGGCTGCCTCCAGCGGCACGAGGTAGGTCGGCGTCTGGCCGCGCGCAGCCTCCTCTATCGCGAGAGCGGTGGCCGCACCGATACCGGCCAGCTCGGTCAGCGAGCCAGCAGCCAGGCGCTGCTCGAGCTCACCGGCGGGCAGGCCGTCGACCACTGCTGCGGCAGTGCGGAAGGCCTTGACCCGATACGTCGGCTCCCCCGCCCGTTCGAGCAGGAACGCGATGCGTCGCAGCCCCTGGGTCGCAGCAGCCGTAGCAGTCACGGACGAGCCTCGCGCAACGCGGCGGCCACCAGCCAGCCGGTGTTGACCAGCAGCCACAACCGCTGCGGTCCGCCTGGGCGGTCACCGCCGGCGGTCGCGAGCAGCAGCGCCATCGACACCGGTGCCAGCACCGCCGAGGTGATGGCCAGCGGCCGGTCGACCGTCCACAGGCTGACCGCGGCTGCCGCGAGCACGAAGACCATGACGACGCCGTAGGTCGCCACCGCCTTGCCGTGCACCGCGTCAATCCAGTCGGTCGTCCGTACCTGCCCGGCGACGCTGCACCGGGCGGCACCGCCGGGGCAGCTGATCCGCATCGACGAGACGACCAGGCCGGCGAGCATGCACACGACCAGCCCTGCCGCGACGACCTGGGCCCGCCGTCCGCGTCGTGCCAGCAGCAGGGCGAGACCGCCGTGGGCCAGCGGCAGCAGGACCAGGGCCGCCACGCCGAGCCAGGCCTGGTCCGCGCCCCGCGAGGCGAGCGCGCTGATGTAGTCGCGCGTCACGACGTACCCAGGGTTGACCAGTCCCGCGACGATGACGAGAACCCAGAAGCCGGCCACCGCGACGGGTACCAGCCAGCGTGGCGAGTCCTCCGGGTGCCGCATGACGCCCAGGCTAGGCGCCCTGCCCGTGTCGATCTTGAGAGATGTTCCCGTTCTCCGGCGTGTCGCAGGAATATCTCTCAAGATCGACGGGGAAGTTGTGGGTGTCCTACAAGATCGGGCGCCTAGGCTGAGCGCTGTGGCGAACGACCGGGCAGTAAACGACCGGGCAGCGACGGTACGCCGGTTCGAGCGAGCCATCGCCCAGCTGGCCACCGACGCGATCCAGCGGATGGACGAGACACTGCCCTGGTACAGGGCGATGCCGCCGGACGAACGCTCCTGGGTCGGCCTCGTCGCCCAGGCGGGCATCGCTGCCTTCATCGAGTGGTTCCGCGACCCCGGCCCCGAGCTCGCCATCACCGCCGACGTCTTCGGTACGGCGCCGAGGGAGCTCGCGAGAGCCGTCACCCTGCAACAGACCGTCGAGCTGATCCGGGCCACCATCGGCGTCGTCGAGGACCGCGCCAACGAGCTCGCCGCGCCGGGCGACGAACAGCTGGTACGGGAGGCGGTGCTCCTCTACTCGAGGGAGATCGCCTTCGCCGCCGCCCAGATCTACGCCCAAGCCGCCGAGGCCCGCGGTGCCTGGGACGCCCGGCTCGAGGCCCTCGTCGTCGATGCCCTCCTGCGCGGTGAGGTGGACGAGGCGATCCGTTCGCGCGCCTCCGCGCTCGGCTGGGGCCAGCGCGGCCAGGTCGCGGTCATGGTCGGGCGAGCTACCGACGCCTCTCCCGACGCAGTCGCTGACAGCGTCCAGCGCGCGGCGAAGGCGGCCCACCTCGACGTGATCAGTGCCGTCCAGGGTGACCGGCTCGTCGTCGCCATCGACGGCGTCGTCGACCCGGTGTCCGCGGCCAAGGCGATGGCCGGCCAGTTCGCCCCTGGTCCCGTGGTGGCCGGACCGGTCGTCGCCGACCTGACCTCGGCCGCACTCTCCGCCGGCGAGGCGGTCGCCGCCCTGCGCGCCGCAGCCGCCTGGCCAGGGGCGCCCCGGCCGGTCTCGTCCGAGCAGCTCCTGCCCGAGCGAGCGCTCGCCGGCGACGCGGGTGCCAGGGCCAGACTCATCGACCAGGGGTACGTCGTGCTGGCCGACGGTTCTGGGGACCTGCTGGGCACCCTGACGTCGTACCTCGACGCGTCGGGCTCGATCGAGGGCGCCGCCCGCGCCCTCTTCGTGCACCCGAACACCGTCCGCTACCGCCTGCGGCGGGTCGCCGAGGTCACTGGGTTCGTCCCCACCGAGGCCCGCGGGGCCTTCGCCTTGCGCATCGCGCTGACCCTTGGCCGGCTCGACGACGTTGTGCGACACGATGGATATCTGTAGGAACCTCTATTTGGAGGAACCCGACAACACTGGGCGCACAACCTGGTCAGGGTCGATACCACCGTGACATCGCCGCGTGCACCACGGTGGAGGGGTGCTCGCCATCGTCGCGCCCGGACAGGGCGCCCAGGTCCCCGGTTTCCTCGCTCCCTGGCTGGAGGTCGGCAACGTCGCGACCCGGCTGGGCTGGCTCTCGGCCTGCGCAGGTCTCGACCTCGCGTACTTCGGCACGCAGGCCGATGCGGAGACCATCCGTGACACCGCGATCGCCCAGCCGCTGATCGTCGCGGCCGGGCTCATCCCGCTGCTCGAGCTCTTCCCGCACCCGACCGAAGCCTTCGGCAAGGTCGGCGTCGGCGCCGGCCACTCGGTCGGCGAGCTCACGGCCGCAGCGGCCGCCCACGTGATCAGCGCCGAGCAGGCGATGGTCCTGGTCGCCGAGCGCGGCCGGGCGATGGCCAAGGCAGCCGCCGCGACGCCCACCGGGATGACCGCGATCCTCGGCGGCGACCGTGAGGTCGTCCTCGCCAAGCTCGCCGAGCACGGACTGATCGCCGCGAACGAGAACGGCGCCGGGCAGATCGTCGCCGGCGGCACCCTCGAGCAGCTCGCCGCGCTGGCCGCCGACCCGCCCGAGGGCGCGCGGCTGCGCCCGCTCGAGGTCGCCGGTGCCTTCCACACCACGCACATGGCCCCCGCAGTGGCCGCCCTCGCTGCGCTTGCCTCGTCGGTGAGCACGCACGACCCGCGGACCCGGCTGCTGTCCAACCGGGACGGGGCCGTCGTCCACGACGGCCGGCAGGTCCTGCGCCGCATCGTCGAGCAGGTCGCGACCCCCGTCCGCTGGGACCTGTGCCTGCGGACGATGGCCGACCTCGGCGTCACCGGGCTCCTCGAGCTCCCGCCGGCCGGCACACTGGTGGGCCTGGCTAAGCGCGCGATCCCCGGCATCGAGACTGTCGCCCTCAAGTCCCCCGACGACCTCGACGCGGCCCGCGACCTGGTGGCCCGGCACGGCAGCAGCAACCCGGTCTCGGACATGCCGACCTGGCGCCTGCTCGTCGCCCCCGCCAAGGGCACCTTCCGGCGCGGTGACAGCGCCGACCTGCTGACCCCGGGAGCCACCGTCGGCGTCGTGGTCACCCTGCGCGACGAGCACGCCGTCACCGCCCCGCACGGCGGGCACGTGGTCGAGTGGCTCGTCGAGGACGGCGACCCGGTGGCACCCGGCCAGCCCCTCGTCCGCCTGCACCCCGAGGCGGTGCCGGCATGAGCGGCGCGCCGGCCTTCACGATGGGTACGGGAGCCCCGTACGCGCGGATGCTCGGAGTCGGCGGGTACCGCCCGGCCAGGATCGTCCCGAACTCCGAGCTCGTCGAGCGGATCGACTCCTCCGACGAGTGGATCCGCGAGCGCTCGGGCATCCAGACGAGGCACCGTGCGGCCGACGACGAGTCGGTCGTGGACATGGCGCTGATCGCCGCCGAGAAGGCGATGGCCAACTGCGGGGTCACCGCCGACCAGCTCGGCTGCGTCATCGTCGCCACCGTGACCCACCTGCTCCAGACCCCCTCAGCGGCGGCCGTCCTCGGGTACCGCCTCGGTGCCACCAAGGCCGCGGCCTTCGACATCTCGGCGGCCTGCGCCGGGTTCTGCCACGCCCTCGCCCTGGCCAACGACATGGTCCGCGGCGGCTCCGCCGAGTACGTCCTCATCGTCGGCGTCGAGAAGCTCACCGACATGGTCGACCCGTACGACCGAGGCTCGGCCTTCATCTTCGGCGACGGTGCCGGCGCGGCCGTGGTGGGCCCCTCCGACGTCCCGGGCATCGGCCCGGTGGTCTGGGGCGCCGACGGCAGCCAGGCCGACGCCATCACCCAGGACGTGCCCTGGCAGACCTTGCGCGACGACCCGACCCACAAGTTCCCGACGCTGTCGATGAACGGCCAACAGGTCTTCCGCTGGGCGGTCTTCCAGATGGCGCCGGTCTGCCAGCAGGCGCTGGACAAAGCAGGGGTACGTGCCGACCAGCTCGACGCCTTCATCCCGCACCAGGCCAACCTGCGGATCGTCGAGGCCATGGTCAAGAAGCTCGGGCTGCCGGCGCACGTCGCCGTCGCCCGCGACATCGTCGACACTGGCAACACCTCGGCCGCCTCGGTACCGCTGGCGATGGAGCGGCTGCTCGACAACGGCGAGGCCCCGCACGGCGGGACCGCGCTGCTCATCGGCTACGGCGCCGGCCTGGCGTACGCCGCCCAGGTAGTCACGCTGCCCTGATCCCCGACCCCGCCGGTAACGCTGCGCCGCCTCGGCCCGCTAGCCTGCGAGGACCAACACCGCACCCCGCGGTGGACCGCCACCCCCTGACGAAGGAGTCCCCCCGCATGGCCACCCAGCAGGAGATCCTCTCCGGCCTCGCCGACATCGTGAACGAGGTCGCAGGCGTCCCGGTCGACGACGTACAGCTCGACAAGTCGTTCGTGGACGACCTGGACATCGACTCGCTGTCCATGGTCGAGGTCGTAGTCGCCGCCGAGGAGAAGTTCGACGTCAAGATTCCCGACGACGATGTCAAGGGACTCAAGACGGTCGGCGACGCCGTCTCGTACATCGCGGCCGCGGGCGCCTGACCGGTGCCTTCGCGCACCCGATCCACCCCTGACGCTTGGAGGGCCGTAGCAGTGGGCCAGCAGACCGACACCGACGTGGTGGTCACCGGACTGGGAATGACGACGCCGGTCGGCGGCGACGTCGCCAGCACCTGGGCAGCCCTGCTCGCCGGCACGTCCGG
>JANYIP010000237.1 GCA_025361995.1 Streptomycetales bacterium
GGGCCATCGCCCGACACATCCACCACATCATCCACTGGGCCCACCACGGCGAAACCACCCTCGACAACCTCGCAGCCCTCTGCGGCTACCACCACCGACTCGTCCACCAATCCGACGCCCACCGATCCGACAGCACCCAACTCGGCAAACACCCACCCGGCGCATTCACCATCACCACCGTCCCCGGCGCCGCCCCCATCTTCACCCTCGACCCCCACCAGCAACTCCAATGCTGAACGCCTGCTCGCGGGACCGACACCAGCCTGACTGCCGTCATACCCGTCGCGGGGGTCCGTACCCCGTCGCGGGCCGATCCGTGGCGGTAGGGCTAGTCACCCTTGACGTTCACCATCTGGTGCAGCGTGTGCTTGATCGTCACCAGGTCGGCAGCGTCCGCCATCACGACGTCGATGTCCTTGTACGCCTGCGGGATTTCGTCCACGAACGCGTCCGTGTCCCTGTACTCGATCCCTACCATCGCCGCGCGCAGGTCATCATTGGTGAACGCCTTGCGCGCCGCCGACCGCGAGTAGCTCCGGCCGGCGCCGTGCGGCGAGGAGTTCAGCGACAGCCGGTTCCCCAGCCCCTCCACCACGTACGACGCCGTGCCCATCGACCCCGGGATCAGACCCGGCGTACCCAGGGTCGCGTCGATCGCACCCTTGCGCGAGAGCCACACGTCCTTGCCGAAGTGCGTCTCCTGCTGGGTGAAGTTGTGGTGGCAGTTGATCCGCTCCGACTCGACGACGGCCACGCCGGTCCACGCCTCGACCGACCCCACGACCCGGTCCATCATCTCCTCGCGGTTGAGCAGGGCGAACCGCTGCGCCCACCGCAGACCCTTGATGTACGCCCAGAACTCGTCCGTACCC
This sequence comes from Streptomycetales bacterium, assembly GCA_025361995.1. Taxonomy (GTDB): domain Bacteria; phylum Actinomycetota; class Actinomycetes; order Prado026; family Prado026; genus JANYIP01. Next base: position 873 of record JANYIP010000237.1, read on the forward strand.
TGCACGAGGTACGCCAGGTCGGGATCTGGCAGCTCGATCCACCACTTCCGGCACAGATCCTGGGCGATCTTGATGTGCTTCATCGCGATCTTGTTGCCCACGCCCCGGCTGCCCGAGTGCAGGAAGAGCCAGACGATGCCCTCCTCGTCGGCCGTCACCTCGATGAAATGGTTCCCCGACCCCAGGGTGCCGAGCTGGAGCGGCCAGTTGCGTGCCAGGGCATCCGCCTGGTCGGCGCCAGCCAGCTCGCGCAGCTCGTCGGCCCGCGCCGCCGTCGGCTCGGTCAGCCGCTCGTTGTACTTGCCCGCCGACGTCGGCACGGCCGCCTCGATCGACTCTCGCAGCACGCTCAGGTCGCCGCCGGCGAAGTCGCCCGTCGCGAACTGGGTGCGGACCGCGATCATGCCGCAGCCGATGTCCACGCCGACTGCCGCCGGGATGATCGCGCCCAGCGTCGGGATGACCGACCCGACCGTCGCGCCCTTACCCAGGTGCGCGTCCGGCATCAACGCCAGGTGCGGGTAGATGAACGGCATCTGCGACGTCGCGACCGCCTGCGCGCGGGTGTTGTCCTCCAGGATCGATGCCCAGCTCATCAACCTCTTGCTGATCTGCTCCATGACTTCTGTCCCCAGCCTCTTTGATGCCACCGTCGGTCTGACGGCCCACCATGATCGCCGAGGCGGCTGCCGCCGTCATCCGGATATCCACAGACGCTGGAGCCGCGGGCTACTCCCACTCGATGGTGCCTGGGGGCTTGCTGGTCACGTCGAGCGTCACCCGGTTGACCTCGCGCACCTCGTTGGTGATCCGGGTCGAGATCCGCTCGAGCACGTCGTAGGGCACCCGCGCCCAGTCGGCGGTCATCGCGTCCTCGGACGTCACCGGCCGCAGCACGATCGGGTGCCCATAGGTACGCCCATCGCCTTGCACGCCCACCGAACGTACGTCGGCCAGCAGCACCACGGGGCACTGCCAGATGGTGCGGTCGAGGCCGGCGGCGGACAGCTCGAAGCGGGCGATGGCGTCAGCCTCGCGCAGGATGTCGAGCCGCTCACGGGTCACCGCGCCGATGATGCGAATACCCAGGCCTGGGCCCGGGAACGGCTGCCGCCACACGATCTCGGCCGGGAGGCCGAGCTGCTCGCCGACGGCGCGTACCTCGTCCTTGAAGAGCATCCGCAGCGGCTCGATCAGGGCGAACTCGAGGTCGTCAGGAAGGCCCCCGACGTTGTGGTGGCTCTTGATGTTGGCCGTCCCGGTGCCGCCGCCGGACTCGACGACGTCGGGATAGAGGGTGCCCTGCACGAGGAACTCCACGGGCTCGCCGGAGGCACCCGCCTCGGCGACGACCTCGCGGGCCGCGACCTCGAAGACCCGGATGAACTCGCGCCCGATGATCTTGCGCTTCTGCTCGGGGTCGGTGACGCCTTCCAGTGCGTCGAGGAAACGTTGTTGTGCATCAACAACTTTGAGCCGTACGCCGGTGGCCGCGAC
>JANYIP010000248.1 GCA_025361995.1 Streptomycetales bacterium
GCCGAGGACCTTGCCGCGGGCGTGGTAGATCCGCCGGTTGTTCATGTGCGGCTCGGGCTCGGACTCGTACTTCCAGTCGTAGAACCTGCTGCCGATCGGGAAGGGCAGCGCCGCGGGCATGTGGATGAAGACGTCCCACGGGAAGTCGGACCTGCCCGCCTCCAGGACGAGGACCTTGTTGCTGGGGTCGGCGGACAGACGGTTGCCGAGGGCGCAGCCGGCCGAGCCACCGCCGACGATGAGGAAGTCGTACTGCGGTGCGGTCATGCGTCCTGCCGATCGCGAGATCCGTTGGTCCGGGCGGCGCATGCTACCCGTTGGCCCCGCTCGGTGAATTGAATCTCGTTCAGCCCCGGCCGGCAGCGATGTCGCCGGCCAGGTCGAGCCGGAGCGGGTCGATCCGCAGCAACCCCGCAGGCCCGGACAGCAGCTCGGGCAGGGCTCCGAGGAGGTTGGCGAAGGCGGGGGCCGCGCGGTGCGCCTCCAAGGCATCCTCGTCGCTGAACCACTCGTTGAGCCAGACGACATCGGGGTCGCCAGGGTCGACCGAGATGACGAAGAGCTCGGTGCCCGGCTCCTCGGCCAGCCGGTCGGCGTACGTGTGGAGGGCGTCGAGCAGGGCCGGGCGCGACCCCGGCAGCCCCGGCAGCCGGACGAAGAGCCCGATCCGGCCGGTCATCAGCACCGAGACGGGATGATCCATCTGACCATTCTGGGCCATGTTCGGGCCCGCGGGGCCACGCCGGAGGCACGATGGAGGCACGATGGAGCCATGGCCGGTGCTGACGACGACATCGAAAAGCTGTTGCGCGAGGTCGAGGGCGCCCTGGGCACAGGGTCAGCCGGCGCGGTTCAACCGGCCCAGTCCGCTCCCTCAACGCAGAAGGCGACCACGAGCGGGTTCAGCGAGGCGCTTCCGCGGGCGACGGCGGTGGGCGTTGTGTGGGGCGTCGGAGTCGGCGGGGTGTTCTTCGTCCTCCCCTTCGTGCACTCGATCAGCGGCGCGATCGGCGCGTTCGTGACGGGCTTCTCAGTCTCGCTGGTCGGCCGGCTGCGCCGCTAGGCACACGTGGCTACGGCTTAGGCGCCGCTGGTCTGAGCTCGGAGATCACCCGGGTGCCGGCGAGCAGGTCGAAGGCGGTACGGCGCTGTGGCTGGATCAGCGCGTAGAGCACCCCGAGCAGGGCGATGACGATGCCGAACGGCACGGTGACGAGCCCGAACATAACGCCGAACCTGATGAACAGCTTGCCGAGGCTGGGCTTGGCACCGTTCATCTGGACCAGTCGCAGCCGCAGCATCCGTCGCCCGATCGTGCGTCCGGTGTACCGCTCCATGGCGACGTACACCAGGGCGACGATGAGGACCGTGATGTTGAACGCGATGGCCTCGCTGGTCCGCTGCGCGGAGGTGATCTTCTTCCCGGGGTGGATCACCGCGAGGATCACGATCAGGTCGAGCACGTTGACCATGAAGTACGCGACGAACAGGTCGATGAACGTGGCCATGAGTCGCGAGGGGCCGTTCGGAGCGCGCAGGAAACCCACGTCGTCGGGTCCCGGGGCGGTCGGGACGTTGTCGTCGAAAGGGTCCAGCGGACCCTCGACGGGGTCAGGGACGTCGATGGGCTCAGAGTTCTCTGCGGGCTCGGGCGTCACCGGGGCAATCTATCGCCCCGGGGACGCCCAGGGCGGCGCGCTAGTGCTTCTCGACGCGGAGGACCGACTCGCCCTTGCCCTTGGCGTCGGACTTGGCATGTTTGTCGACGCGCTTCTCTTTGAGCGACTTGCCGACCTTCTTGGAGAGGTGCTGGCGGGGCGACTTGTCGGCCATGGCTGCTCCCTGGTGGGGAGCCTGGGCGGCTCCTGCTGCGGACAGTACGCCTGTCGCGAGGTCTTGTGCGTCAGTCCGGGCGGCCACGGGTGACGGCCCAGAAGGCGACGGCGGCTGCTGCGGCGATGTTGAGGGAGTCGACGCCGTGCGACATGGGGATCCGGACGTGAGCGTCTGCGGCGGCGAGGGCTGCGCCGGACAGTCCAGGTCCTTCGGTCCCGAGCAGCAGTGCACAGCGGGTGGTTTGATCGGCTGAGAGCTCGTCGATGGGCACGGCGGCCCCGTCCGGGGTGAGGGCTAGGAGTCCGAGGCCTGCGTCTCGGACGAGGGTCAACCCCTGTGGCCACGGTTCGACGCGCGCGTACGGCAGCTGGAAGACGGCCCCCATGGAGACCTTGACGGAGCGCCGGTAGAGCGGGTCGGCGCAGCGCGGGTCGAGCAGGACGCCGTCCATCCCGAGGGCGGCTGCGCTGCGGAAGACGGCGCCGACGTTGGTCGGGTCGACGATGCCTTCGAGAACGGCCACCCGCCGTGCGGTGGTGAGCAGCTGCTCCGCGGTCGGGAGCGGCAGACGCTGCATGGACGCGAGGGCGCCGCGGTGGACGACGTACCCGGTGACGGCCTCGAGGGTGGCCGCGGCGGCGACGTACACGGGGACGTCGACGGGGTCGAGCAGGTCGCGCAGGGGGTCAAGCCAGCGCTGCGAGAGCAGCAGGGAGCGGACCGGGTACCCGGCGGCGACCGCGCGTCGGATGACCTTCTCGCCCTCGGCGACGAACAGGCCGGCGGCGGGTTCCAGAACGCGACGCAGCGAGGTGTCGGTCAGCCGGACGTAGTCAGCAAGGCGCTCGTCGTCGGGAGAGTCGACCCGGTGGATGGCCGCCACCGGATCACCCGAACGTGAAGCTGTCGAGGATGTCCTGCGCCTCGACACCGTCGCCGGGGTTGTAGATCGCGAACTCCGCGAAGTTGTCCCCGCTGATGACCCCGACCAGCTCGGCCGGGACGGACTGGGTGCCGGTGGCCGTCTTGAGGGTCAGGGTGTACGCCACTTTGAACGCGGGCAGCGAGCCGACAGTCGCCGAGCTCTCGGTCACGTCGGAGGCGCCGGCCGCTGCCAGCTGGGTCTTCGTCTCGAGCGACAGAGCGTCCAGTCCCATGCCGCCGGCTGCCGCGACGACGACGTCGAGGTCCTCGAGCGGTGCGTTGGGGTCGGCCCGGGCCCTCACCGCGAGCACGGCGAAGTGGTCGACGAGCTCGCTCGTCGACAGCTGGGCGATCGACCTGGCCGCGGCTGGGTTGGACTGTTCCAGCCGTGCAGCCATCGCCTTGAGCTCGGCAGCGGAGGTCGGGAGGTTGGTCCAGTTCGGGGGCAGGTCGATCGTGATGCCGTGCGAGTGGACCAGGGTCCCCAACCCGGCGGTCGGCTCGGTGGTGGTCTTGATCGTGGCGTGCGCATCGACGTTGTCGTGCCCGGCCAGGATGACGGCCGCAGCGATCGCGACGAGCGCCAGGGCGCCGACCGTGGCGCCGATGGCGAGGCCGCGGCGGCTCTTGGTCGGCTCGGGCGCGAGCGGGTCGAAGCGACCGTACGCGGCGTCCGGTGGCGGCGGCGCCGCACCTCCGGGTGCCGGATAGGCGCTCGCCGGGTACGCGTAGGGGTCGGGCGGAACGGGAGGGTCGGGAGGGACGGCCGGAAGCGCTGGCGGCTCTTGCTCACTCATTGTCTGCCCCGTTCTCGCGCTGCATGTGCTGCTCGCGGCAGCATGCCAGAGTCCGCAACCGTGGAGCAGGACATCGCTGCAGTGGTCGCGGACATGGACACGTTGCTGACGGAGCTGGCCAGGAGCGGGCGCGAAAGCTCAGCGGGGCTGACTTCCCCGCAGGCTCACTCCGGTCAAGACCCAGGGCCGGGGTGTCGAGACACCACGAGTGAGGCCGGACCAGCAGAATCGCGGGCGGCGAGTGGTGCTTGCCCTGGCCCTTGCGGCAGCCCTGGGTTTCGGCCTGCTCCCAGCCTCGCCGGCTGCTGCGGACAGCCTCGCGCAGGCGCAGGCCGCGGCACACCAGGCGGCGCTGGACATCGCCGAGCTCCAGCCGCAGCTGGATGCGGCCGTCGCGGCGTACGAGACAGCCCTGGCGCGGCTGGCGAGCGGGGTGACGGACGGGCTGAGCGCCGACCAGGCGGCTGACGAAGCACAGACTCAGGCGTACGCCGCGCAGCTGACCCAGCGGCAGCGGATCCGGGCGCTGTACATGTCCGGCGGGAGCTCGGCACTGCTCGCGAGCCTGCTGTCGAGCGGCAGCCCCACCGAGCTGCTCGAGCGCCTCGGGGCGGTGCAGCACGTCCTGCAGGGCGACTCGGCGAACACCCAGCGCGAGGTCGCGGCGGCAGCCCAGGCCCGGGCCGTCGCGACGCAGTCGTTGGCGGGCGCCGACGCGCTCGGCGAGACGGCCGGGAACGTCGAGGCCGACCTGACTCGCGTCCAGGGGCTGATGGCCGCCGCGCAGGCGCGGCTGGACTCGCTGTCGGCTCAGGCGAAGCAGCTCAAGGACGCGCAGGATGCGGCTGCCGCGCTGGCTGCGGCGCAAGCCGCCATCGATGCCGCTGGGGCCGGGGCGGCCAGCAACGCCAACGGCACGGCCATCCCGGCCGACTTCCTGGTGCTCTACCAGGGCGCGGCGCTGACGTGCCCTGGTCTTGACTGGCACGTCCTGGCCGCGATCGGCCAGGTCGAGTCGCACCACGGCCGCAGCAACGGCCCGTCGTCCAGCGGCGCGGAGGGGCCGATGCAGTTCCTGCCGGGCACGTTCGCGGCGTACGCGGTGGACGGGAACCATGACGGCGTCCTGGACATCTGGAACCCGGCGGACTCGATCTACACCGCGGCGCACTACCTGTGCGCGAACGGGGCCGGGAACCCGCACAAGCTGTACACCGCGATCTGGCACTACAACCACGCGGACTGGTACGTCCAGCTGGTCCTCGGCGTCGCGGCGTCGCTGTCGGTGAAGTACCCCGGTTAGCTTGCGGGCGGCTGGCCGTCGGTGTCGCGGAAACCCTTGCTGAGCAAGGCCATCGCCGCGGTGAGCTCGGCCGGCACGATCCAGATCTTGTTCGCGTCCCCCTGCGCGATCGCGGGCAGCGACTGGATGTACTGGTACGCGAGGAGCTTGGGGTCGGGGTCAGCGTCGTGGATGGCCTTGAAGACGCGGGCGATGGCCCGCGCCTCGCCGTCGGCACGGACGACCGCGGCCTGCGCGCCACCCTCGGCCTTGAGGATGGCGGACTGCTTCTCCCCCTCGGCGGTCAGGATCTGGGACTGCTTGAAGCCCTCGGCGTTGAGGATCGCGGCGCGCTTGTCCCGCTCGGCGCGCATCTGCTTCTCCATCGAGTCCTTGATGGACGCGGGCGGGTCGATGGCCTTGAGCTCGACCCGGTTGACCCGGACGCCCCACTTGCCGGTGGCCTCGTCCAGCACACCGCGCAGCTGCATGTTGATCTCTTCGCGCGAGGTCAGGGCCTGCTTGAGGTCCATCCCGCCGACGACGTTGCGCAAGGTGGTGACGGTGAGCTGCTCGATCGCCTGGATGTAATTGGCGATCTCGTACGTCGCCGACTTGGCGTCGGTGACCTGGAAGTAGATGACGGAGTCGATGTTGACGTCGAGGTTGTCCTCGGTGATCACCGGCTGCGGCGGGAAGCTGACGACCTGCTCACGCAGGTCCATCAGCGGGCGGAGCTTGTCGACGAAGGGGACGAGCACCGCCAGGCCGGGGTTGAGGGTGCGCTGGTAGCGGCCCAGCCGCTCGACCACACCCGCCCGAGCCTGCGGGACGATCCGGACTGTCCTCGCCAGAGTCACCAGGACCAGCAGGACGAGGACGACGACGATGACCAGCGAGATGGCTGCGCCCGAGGACACGAGGATCACGGCTCCGATGAGTAGACGACGGCAGTTGCACCGTCGATGCGGGCGACCTCGACCGAGGTCCCCGGTTCCAGCACCTCGCTGGGGTCGTACGAGCGGGCGGACCAGATCTCGCCGCCCAGCTTCACCCGGCCGTCGCGAGCGTCCACGCGCTCAAGGACGAGGCCGGCCGACCCGATCAGCGCAGCCGTCCCGGTTCGTACGGCGTGCGGCAGGGTGAGGTGGCGCAGCGCGACCGGACGGACGACGACGAGGGCTCCCCCGGCCACGCCGACACCGACCAGCGCCTGCACGACGAGGTTGCCGGTTGCCACGGACGCCAGGGCCGCAGCCACGGCGCCCGCTGCCAGCATCACGAAGATCAGGTCGACCGTGAGCATCTCGACGACAGCGAGGACGACGCCCACCACGATCCACCAGTACCAGGCCACGTCTCGATAGTAGGTCGGTACGGGCCAGACGGATACGCGAGCGGTCAGCCGGTGATCCGCGCGGCGTGCCGGCCGGCCCGCTCGTCGAGCACGAGCGGGATGCCGAAGGTCTCCGACAAAGATGCGCTGGTCATGGCTTCTGCCATCGGCCCGGCCGCCACGACGCGCCCACCGCGCAGCAGCAGCACGTGAGTGAATCCCGGCGGGATCTCCTCGACGTGGTGGGTGACGAGCACCATCGCCGGGGCGTAGGGGTCGGCAGCGATGGCGGCCAGCCGGCGTACGAGGTCCTCGCGGCCCCCGAGGTCGAGCCCGGCCGCGGGCTCGTCCAGCAGCAGCAGCTCGGGGTCCACCATCAGCGCGCGGGCGATCTGGACGCGCTTGCGCTCACCCTCCGACAGGGTGCCGAACCTGCGCTCGGCGAAACTCTCGACCCCCAGGGCCGCCAGCAGCGACCGGGCCCGATCGTCGTCCTGGCTGTCGTACCTCTCACGCCACCGGCCGACCATCGCGTACGCCGCGGTACGCACGACGTCCAGGACGCTCTCGTCCGGCGGCAGCCGCTCGGCGAGGGCGGCGCTCGCGAGCCCGATCCGGGGGCGGAGCTCGAACACGTCGACAGCGCCCATCCGTTCGCCGAGCAGCCAGGCCTCGCCGCTGCTGGGATGGCTGTGCGCGGAGGCGATCTGCAGGAGCGTGGTCTTGCCGGCGCCGTTGGGGCCGAGGACGACCCAGCGCTGGCCCTCGGCTACAGCCCAGTCGATCGAGTCGAGCAAGGTGGCGCCGTCGCGGACGACACTGACGCCGCGCAGGTCGATGACGGCGGCTTGCACGTCGATGAACCTACGGCACTGGCCGGACCCGTTCACAGTCGCGGGACCTCGTGGCTCCTACAGTTGGTCCGTGCCAGCCACTGCTCGCTCCGCGCGGTTCGTCGCGTGGTCGAACGCTGTCCTGGCTGGGCACGTCAGCCCCGACCTGGCGGCGGCGCGGATCACGGGCGGCGATCCGGTGCACCGGGTGGACGGTCTGCCAGAAGGCGACAGCCAGACCCTGCCGGTGGTGCTCGCGCGACTGTCGGCGCACGCGACCCCCGCGGTACGTCTGGTGCTGCCGGTGCCTGGCGACCCGGTCGGGCTCCCCGGGCCGTCGCTGCTGACCACCGCGGCCCTCGCCGCCGGCGAGGCCGCGCTGCTTCCGACCGGTGTCGAGGGCGCCTTCGGGCTGGTTCCCGTCGAGGGCACGGACCACGTGGCCTGGACCGCGTACCCGGTGGACGACTCGCCGGTGATCGTCCTGACTCCCCTGCCTTCACTGGCCGAGGCAGATCAACGGCTAGCGATCGCGCTGCGCGAGGCCACCGAGCTGCTCGCCAGCCTCGACCTCGCGCGGTGGGACCCGGACAGCGCGGACGCGGTGGAGGCGCTGCGCCGGGGCCGGCTGGACGGGGACGGGTTGGCTCCGGGCTACCCCAACCGAGCCCACGAGGTCCTCGCCAGAGCGCGCCGGCTGCGCGCAGTCATCGAGTTCGCGGGTCGTGGCGACGGCGCGGCGGTCACCGCGGGTGAGGCGGCGGCCCGCCGAGCAGCCCTGGTGCCGCTGGACCGTTCCGCAAGGTACGCCGAGATGGCCGCGTACAACGCGGTCCTCGAACCCGGGAACCTGACGCCCCCGCAGCCTCGGTAACCTGGGCACCCCATGAACCCGCCGGCCGCGACGTTGCTCATCACCTTGACCGGGCCGGACCGCCCTGGCGTGACCTCGACCCTGTTCGAAGCCCTGGCGCAGTTCGACGTCGTCGTGCTCGACATGGAGCAGGTGGTGGTCCGCGGCACGCTGGTACTAGGGGTGCTGCTCGGCGGCAGCCAGACCGTGGAGGCCGAGCCCGCAGCGGTGGCCGCAGCCGACGCGCTCGGGATGACTGTCACGACCAGCCCCGGCGAGGACGAGGTGGACCCGCGCCGCCTCGGCCGGGTGCACGTCACGCTGCTCGGTCACCCGCTGCTCCCCGCAGCGGTCGCCGGGATCGCCGGGCGGATCGCGTCGGTCGGCGCCAACATCGACCGGATCGTCCGGCTGAGCCCGTACCCGGTGACCAGCATCGAGCTCGAGGTCAGCGGCGCGGACCCGGCGCTGCTG
>JANYIP010000260.1 GCA_025361995.1 Streptomycetales bacterium
ATCGCGAGGTCCTCCAACGCGTCCGCCGACGGCAGCGGCAGGTGCGGGGTGGTGATGCGGACGATGGGGCCGTCGAGCTTCCAGAACCCCTCCTCGGCGACGATGGACACCAGCTCGGCGCCCCAGCCGCACAGCCGCGGGTTCTCCTCCACAGTGAACATCCGGCCGGTCTTGGCCACCTCGGCCAGGATCGTCTGGGTGTCCAGCGGCACCAGGCTGCGGACGTCGACCACTGTGGCGTCGATGCCCACAGCGGCCAGCTGCTCGGCGGCTGCCAGCGCACGGGGGACCATCGCCGCCAGCGCCAGGATCGTCGCGTCCGTGCCGGTACGCAGCACCTTGGCCGTACCGAGGGTGTCGACGATCTCGCCGTCCGGGACGTCCTGTTTGGTCGCGTAGAGGGCCTTGTGCTCGAAGAACAGCACCGGGTCAGGGTCGCGGACGGCCGCCGCGAACAGCCCGATGACGTCGGCCGGGGTCGACGGCGCCACGACCTTGATCCCGGGGATCGCCATCGCCCAGTTCTCCACCGACTGGGAGTGCTGTGCGCCGAACCGCAGGCCGCCGCCGTTGCCCGAGCGGATCACCAGCGGGAACGAGACCTGGCCGTCGGTCATGTAGCGGCTCTTGGCGATCTCGTTGGCCACGATGTCCCAGCAGACAGCGAAGAAGTCCGAGAACATGATCTCGGCGATGGGCCGGAGCCCGGTCATGGCGGCGCCCATCGCCGCCCCGAGGATGGCCTGCTCGGAGATCGGCGTGTCCCGGACCCGGCGCGGCCCGAACTTCTCGAGCAGCCCGCCCGTCGCCTTGAAGACGCCGCCGGCCTCGGCGACATCCTCGCCGAGGAACACCACGTTCTCGTCGCGGGCCATCTCCTGCGCGATCGCCCGGGCCACCGCGGCCCGATAGGTCAGTTCCGCCATGCCGAACCTCCGTCTGCCCACATGTTGGTCATCAGCGCCTCCGCCGATGGCGGGGGCGCGGCCTTGGCCGCCTCGGTCGCTTCGTCCACGTCGCGATCTGCCTCGGCCTCGATGGCTGCCAGCTCGTCGGCGCCTACCCCGGCAGTGAGCAGCCGCTCGCGATAGAGGTCGATCGGGTCGTACGCAGCCCACGCCGCGACCTCGGCCGCCGGCTTGTACGTCCCTGGGTCGGCCCGCGAGTGACCGCTGGTCCGGTAGGTGTACGCCTCGATCAGCGCGGGACCGCCGCCGGTGCGCGCCCGCTCCAGGTAGCGCGACGCTGTCAGGTAGACGGCGTCCGCGTCGTTGCCGTCGATGAGCACCCGTTCCAGACCGTACGCGCTCGCCCGGTCAGCGGCCGGCTGGGCCACCGCCGTGACTGACGCGATCGGCGTGTACTCCATGTACAGGTTGTTCTCACAGACGAAGACCACCGGCAGCTGCCAGACGACGGCGAAGTTGAGCGCCTCGTGGAACGCCCCGATGTTGGTGGTGCCGTCGCCGAAGAACGCCACCGCGACGGCCGGGCGTCCCTGGTACTGCGCCGACCAGGCCGCGCCGAGGGCGATCGTCAGGTGGGCGCCGATGATCGCGTACGAGCCCATCACGCCGCGGGCGACGTCGGTGAGGTGCATCGAGCCGCCCTTGCCGTGGAGCAGGCCGTTCTCACGGCCCAGGAGCTCGCCCATCACTGCGGTCATCGAGCTGCCGCGGGCGAGGGTGTGGGCGTGCCCGCGGTACGTCGCGAAGGTGTAGTCCACCGGGTGCATCGCCTCGCCGAACCCGGCCGCGACTGCCTCCATGCCGAGGGAGAGGTGGCTGGTGCCCTTGACCAGGCTCTGCATGAACAGGTCGTACGCCCGCTTCTCGAACCGGCGCATCCGGACCTGCTGGCGGTACAGCGCCAGCGACGTAGCCCTGTCGACCGTACCCTCGGGCCGGTCCAGCAGGGCGGGATCGAGCCCGGGTGGGCCCGAGACTGGGGGCATCAAGATCCTCCTAGTACGGGTTGGTGACGAACAGCGTCTCGGCCGGGAAGAGGGTCAGGACCGCTGGGCCGTCGGCGGTGACGACGACCTCCTCCTCGATCCGGGCGGCCGAGCGCCCGTCCGATGCGGGGCAGTACGTCTCCAGGGCGAAGACCATGCCCTCCGCCAGCTCGATCGGGTGCTCGAGGGAGTTCAGCCGGGAGATGCTCGGCCGCTCGTGCAGGCCCAGGCCGAGACCGTGCCCGAACTGCAGGCCGAACGCAGCCATCTCGTTCTCGAAGCCGAACTCGGTGGCGGCCGGCCACAGCCGCGCTATCTGGTCGGTCGTGACACCGGGCCTGGCCAGCTCGATCGCCGCGTCGATCCACTCCCGGGCCTTGGTGTACGCGTCGCGCTGCGCGGGCGTCGAGCGCCCCACCGCGAAGGTGCGGTAGTAGCAGGTCCGGTACCCGTTGTACGACTGGATGATGTCGAAGTAGACCTGGTCGCCGGGCCGGACCATGCGGTCGGTGAAGTTGTGCGGGTGCGGGTTGCACCGCTCGCCGGAGACAGCGTTGATCGCCTCGACGTCGTCGGAGCCCATCTCGTACAGCCGCTTGTTGGCCAGCGCCACGATCTCGTTCTCGCGCACGCCAGGCTTCAGCGCCTCGGTGATGTCCTGGTAGACCCCGTCCACCATGGCGGCCGCCGTGGACAGCAGCATCAGCTCGTCAGGAGACTTGATCAGCCGGGCATCCAGCATCACCTGCTGGGCGTCGCGCACCTCGAGCCCGGCGCGTTGCAGCTCCAGGAACATCGGCGTCTCGGCGATGTCCACGCCGAGCGGCGAGCCCGCCAGTCCCTGCTCGAACAGGATCGACTTGATCTCGGCCACCGCAGCGGTCACCAGGCCGGCGTCCGGTGCGACAGCGCCGCGAAGACCGAGCATGCCGGCCCTGCTGTCCTGCGGCGCGATCCACGGGGCGAAGAGCTTGTGGTGCTTCGCGGCCGAGCCGAAGTCCCACACGATCGGGTCGCCGGTGCGGGTCAGCAGGGTGTAGCGAGCGACCTTGTCACGGGCCCACTCACCGATCATCGTGGCCGAGACGTAGCGGATGTTGTTGACGTCGAAGAGGAGCAGGGCACCGAGATCGGACGCCTCGAGCGCTGCCTTCGCCCGCGCGAGCCGGTAGCGCCGCAGCCGGTCGAAGTCGACGCGCTTCTCGAAGTCGACCCCCATCCGCCCGGGGCTGGGCGGCGGCGAGCCGTAGGCGGGGGTCATGCGCTCGCCCGTCATGTGACCAGCGCCGGTCGCGCGAGGCCGTCCTCGACGCGGGTGTCCTCGGGGACCAGGTCGACCCCGGCGCTGCGGCCCTGCTCGATGAGCAGCGACGCGAAGTCCTCGTCACCGTGCCCCCGCCCGACCGCCGCCTGGATCAGCTGGTGGGTGGTCGCGGCCACCGGCAGCGGTACGTCAAGGCCGCGGGCGGCGGCCAGCCCGAGGTCGAAGTCCTTCGCCAGCAGGCGGGTGGTGAACGTCGGTGTCAGGTCCAGGCTGACGTACGCCGGGCTCTTGTAGCGGGTGAAGACCGAGCCCAGCACCGACCCGTTCATGAACTCCAGGAACGCGGCCCGCGAGATGCCGCCGCGCTCGGCGAGCACGGTGACCTCAGCCAGCGACTGGGCCACGACACCGAGGAACACGTTGTGCGCCAGCTTCACCAGGCGCGCGAGGTCAGCCTCACCGACGTACGTGACGGACTGGCCGAAGTCCGCCAGCAGCGGGGCGACCGCCGCGTACGCATCGGCCGGCCCGGACACCGCGACGGTCAGCCGCCCGGCCTTGACCACCTTGGCGTTGCCGCTGACCGGTGCGGCGAGCAGCACTGTGCCGCGCTCGGCTGCCACCGCACGTACCTCGTCCGAGGTCGCCGACGAGACGGTGCTGGAGTCGACCAGATAGCGGGGAGCCACCTCCTGGCGCAGCAGCCCGCCTGCTCCGAGAGTGACCTCGAGCAGG